>CAJOPV010000107.1 GCA_905236495.1 uncultured Christensenellaceae bacterium | reverse complement strand
CTGCGCGGCGGACGGGGTGTATGACGCCGACGATATCCAGGCCGTGCGGGCCTTCCAGCAGAAAAACGGCCTCACCATCGACGGGGTGGCGGGGCTGCTGACCCAGCAGGTGCTTTACTCATCTTACGCCCTGCCCGCCACCACGGCGGCGCTGACGCTGCCCACCGCGGCGCCCACCCTGACGCCCGCCGCAACCCCCGTGACCGAAACGCTGGGCACCGGCAGCCGGGGCCCGGCGGTGACCCAGCTGCAAAACAAATTAAAATCCCTGGGTTATCTTTCCGGCACGGCGGACGGCATCTACGGCGCTAATACTGCCAAGGCCGTCGCCGCTTTCCAGCGGGCCAACGGCCTCACCGCCGACGGCGTGGCGGGCGCGAAAACGCTGGAAAAGCTCTATGGCGCCGCCACCCCCGCCGTCACCGCCGCGCCCGTCAGCAGCGGGCTGTTCAAAACCGGCGACCGGGGCGACGCGGTGAAGGCCATGCAGCAAAAGCTGGTGACGCTGGGGTATCTCGCCTCCGCCGACGGGGTGTTCGGCTCCGCCACCTACCAGGCGGTGCGGGCCTTCCAGAAAAAGAACGGCTTATCCGCCGACGGCGTGGCGGGGGCAAAGACGCTGGAAAAGCTCAATTCCTCCTCCGCCGTTCCCGCCAAAGCGCTGCCTACCGCGGCGCCCACAGCCGTCCCCGCCGCCGTTTTCCGGGTGCCGGACCCGGCGGAGGTGCGCTACGCCAACTGGTATTCCGAGATTCGGGACCGGGCCAAGCTGATGCCCGACGTGGTGATCTACGATCCCGATTCCGGGCTGCATTTCAACCTGCACATGTTCTCCTTCGGCAAGCACGCCGACAGCGAGACCCCCACCGCCGCCGATACCGGGATCCTCTACCAGATCAACGGCAAGGACAACTGGACGCCCAAGTACGTCTGGGTCATATTCTCCGACGGTAGGGTGTATATCGGCTCCATCCACAGCCACGGTCACGAAGTGGATCACACTCCCAACAACGGCCTGAACGGGCACATCTGCCTCCATTTCCCCCGGGTTATGAGCGAAGCGGAGGCCACCGGCCCCTACGCCGTCAGCCATCAGAAGGAAATCAATTGGGGCTGGGAGCTGACCCAGGCCAAGATCAGGTAAGGAGCGTCCCCATGGAAGAAAAAAAAGAGCTGTATATCCGTCAAATGTGCCCCGGCGTATATCTCATGGACGAGGCCCACGAGGCCACCGGCTATCTGGTGATCGGAAACGAACGGGCTTGCGTCATCGATACCATGAACGGCTACACCGATCTGAAGCGGGCCGTCCGCAGCCTGACCGATCTGCCCGTCACCGTCGTCAACACGCACGGGCACCCGGATCATTTTTTCGGAAACGCATATTTTGACAACGCCCTCCTGCACCCCAAGGACCTGCCCCTGGCCCGCATGTTCATGGAGGACGTGGAATTTCAGCAGTTTCTGGCAGCCAAACGCCTTGCCATGCCTCCCTTCGGCGAGATCCGGGAGGGCGACAGCATCGATCTGGGCGGCAGACACCTGGACGTATATGAACTGCCCGGGCACACCCCGGGGGGCATCCTGCTTTTGCTTCGGGAGGAGAGGATCCTCTTTACCGGCGACAGCGTGAACCATCACCTGTGGATGCAGCTGGACGGCTGCGCGCCGATGGCTGCCTTCGTTCAGAGCCTGGGCCGCATCCTGTTCCTGGAGAAGGAGGCCGACCGCATCCTCCATGGGCACGCCAGGGGCTTTGACGATATTTCGCTGCTGCGCTGCCTGAAAAACGGGGCGGAAGAAATCTGCCGGGGAGAAACAGGCCGGGATACTCCCTACCATTACTTTGGCGGCGAAGCCCGCCAGCATCCCTTTTCCTGCCTGCCGGATCGATCCTATCAGCAGGCGGATCATGTGATCTGCTACATGCCGGACAACGTAACGGCTGCCGGATAAACATGTATTCCATGAAAAAGAACCGCCCTTGTGAAGCGGTTCTTATTTGCGTATGAAAGCATATCCTATTTCTGTGCGGGAAGGGGCGTCACGCTTCCTTTTTCAGCTGCTCCAGGCAGTTTTTGCAGATCAGCTTATCCTTATAGCGGATCACATCCCGGGCGTCATTGCAGAAGATGCAGGCCGGATGGTACTTTTTCAGGATGATCTTATCATCCTCCACAAAGATTTCCAGGGTGTCCCGCAGGCCGATATCCATGGTTCTGCGCAGCTCAATGGGCACCACGATCCGCCCCAGATCATCCAACTTCCGCACAACGCCCGTCGATTTCATCATGTATCCCCCTCTCCTGAACGGAGTCATAATATATTTCCTTGCTTATCCATATTTTAGCGTCATCGGGGCCGGATGTCAAGCAAAACTTCTCAAAATTCACGCTGTTTTTTCAAAAAAAGTGCATTTATTGTCATAGCGGAAAGGCGGGAAAACGAGGTGCTGCAAGGGATCTTTCTGGGGCTGATGGGGCTTTCGCTGGTGACCGGCTGGGCCAGGGGGCAGACGGATCAGGTGGTATCCGCCATGCTGGCGGGGGCCCGTGAGGGGGTGGAGACCGCCTTCGCCGCGGCGGGGGGCTTCGCCTTTTTCTGCGGGCTCATCGAGATCCTGCGCCAGGCGGGGGCGGTGAGGGGCCTGGCCCGAAGGTCGGCCCCCTTTCTGCAAAGACTGATGGGCCCCTCCCTGCCTCAGGACGCCCTGGAGCCCATAACGGTGAATTTGACCGGCAACCTGCTGGGCCTTGGCAACGCTGCCACCCCCGCCGGCATCGAGGCTGCCCGGCGCATGGCCCGGGGGGATACCGCCACCCCCGCCCTGTGCCTGTTCCTGGTGATCAATTCCTCTTCGGTGCAATTGCTGCCCACCACGGTGGTAGCCCTGCGGGCGGCGGCGGGCTCCTCCTCCCCCGGGGCCGTGGTGCTGCCCACCCTCCTTGCCACCGCCGTATCCACCGCCGTGGGCATCCTGAGCTGCAAGCTCTGGGAGAAGCTTTCGTGAGCTGGGCGCTGCCCCTGTTCATCCTCCTGTGCCTGCTGGCGGGAGCCCTCCGCCGGGCGCCGGTGTATGACGCCTTCCTGGTCGGGGCAAAAGAGGGCCTGAACACGGCGAAAGCCATCCTGCCCGCCCTCATCGCCATGCTCTGCGCCATCCGGGGCTTTGAGGCCAGCGGGCTCATGGACGGGCTGTGCCGCCTGTGCGCCCCGGCGCTGCAGTTTTTCCGCATCCCGGAGGAAACGCTGCCCCTGATGCTGATGCGGCCCCTAAGCGGCTCCGGGGCCCTGGCGATGCTCAAAGCCCTCTTGACCGCCCAGGGGCCGGACAGCCGGGCGGGGCTGGTCGGCAGCGTGATGATGGGCTCCAGCGAAACGGTATTTTACACCTGCGCGGTGTATCTTTCCGCCGCCCAGGTGAAAAAAAGCCGGTACGCCGTCCCCTGCGCCTTACTGGCCTGGCTGGCGGGCAGCATCGCCGCCGGGCTTTTGGTGCCGTGAGGGTTTAATCCTTCCGAGGGCCCCTTCCGGGAAAGCCAGGAAAAGAACAGACGCGGAATTGACAAACGATTTCCTTCTTGCTATCCTGTTGAACAAAAGGAGGGAGCCCAAGTGAGCCGCGTAACGATCCCCGAGGGATACCGATCCACCCTGTCGCTTTATGAAACCCAGGAGGCCATCGCCCTCATCAAAAAGACCTTTGAAAGCAATCTGAGCCACGCGCTGAACTTAAAGCGCGTGTCCGCCCCCCTGTTCGTGGATCGGGCTTCCGGCCTGAACGACGATCTGAACGGCGTTGAGCGGCCCGTATCCTTCGATATGCTGGAAACGGGAGAGGAGGCCCAGGTGGTGCACTCTCTGGCGAAATGGAAGCGCTACGCCCTGGCCCGGTACCGCTTTCCCCTGGGGGAGGGGCTTTACACCGATATGAACGCCATCCGCCGGGATGAAACGCTGGATAACCTCCATTCCGTGTATGTGGATCAGTGGGACTGGGAAAAGGTGATCCGGGAGGAGGACCGCACGCTGGACCTGCTGATGGAGACCATGCAGCGGATCGTTACCGCCATCTGCATGACGCTGGATCGGATCAAATGGGAATACCCGCAGATAAAAACCGTTTTGTCCCGGGATATTTCCTTCATCACCACCCAGGCCCTGGAGGATCTGTACCCCGACAAGACCCCCAAGGAGAGGGAAAACGCCTTCCTGCAGGCCCATCCCACCGCTTGCATCCTGCAGATCGGCGGGAAGCTGCGCTCGGGCCTCCCCCACGACGGGCGCGCCCCGGACTATGACGATTGGCAGCTCAACGGGGATATCATGTTCTGGAACGAAACGCTTCAATGTGCCTTTGAGATTTCCTCCATGGGCATCCGGGTATCCCCCGAATCCCTGGATAAGCAGCTCGCCTTATCGGGCCATGACGAGCGCCGGGCGCTGCCCTTCCACAAGGCCCTGCTGAACGGAGAATTGCCCTTCACCATCGGCGGCGGCATCGGGCAAAGCCGCCTGTGCATGCTGCTGCTGGGCAAGGCCCACATCGGCGAGGTGCAGTCCTCCTACTGGGACGCCGCCACCAAATCCGCCTGCGAGCAGGCCGGGATCGTATTGCTGTGATAGACGCCGCCGGGGATGCCCGGCGGTTTTCTTATAGGAAGGAGAAAACGGACGTGAACGCGCTGATCGTCAATTGCAGCCCGGTTAGGACCGGTGCCACGGCGGAGATCGTCCGTCAGATAGCGGAGGCGCTGAAGGAGGCCTACGCTGTCCGCACGGTGTGCGTGGATGATTATCAGATCGGCTTCTGCCGGGGGTGCCGGAGCTGCCACGAAACGGGGGAATGCGTGCGGCGGGACGGGGCCCAGGAGCTGATGGAGGATTTTGAATGGGCGGATAAGATCGTGCTGGCAGCCCCCTCCTATTGGGCGGACGTGCCGGGGCAATTCAAGGTATTTATCGACCGCTGCACCCCCTGGAGCAATACCCACGAGCCCCGGGCCCGCCTGTCCCCCGGCAAAGAGGGCTTCGCCGTGGCCCTGCGCACGGGGCCGGGGATGGCGGAATGCGAAAAGATCCAGGAAACCATCCGCCATTTCCTGGGCCATCTGGATATCCCCTGCCGGGGCAGGCTGGGATTGACGCGGGTGGAAAACCGGGCGGACGCCGCCGCCCGCCGGGAGGAAATACTTGCGTTTGCCCGGGAGATATGATAGACTATGCCCGTTGATTTTTTCCCGAAAGGACGCAATTAACATGAAAGATATGATCCTGAAGATCCTGCGGGGCATGGTGATCGGCATCGCCAACATCATCCCCGGGGTGTCCGGCGGCACCATGATGGTGAGCATGGGCATTTACGATACCCTGATCCACTGCATCACTCACCTGTTCAAGGAATTTGCCAAGAGCATCAAAACCCTGCTGCCCTACCTGATCGGCATGGCGGCGGCCATCATCCTGGGGGCCTTCGGCCTCAAGGCTGCCTTCGCCCATTATCCCCTGCCCACCAACGCCCTTTTTATCGGCCTGATCCTGGGCTCCATCCCCGCCATCCTGCACCAGATGAAGGGGGAAAAGACAGGCGTCGTCGGCGCCGTCGTGTTCGTGATCCTCTTCGCGGTGGTGGTGGTGCTCAAGGCCGTGGAGGGCAACAACACCGCCGCCCTGGGCACCGGCTTTTTCGACCTGATAAAATATTTTCTGCTGGGCGTCATCGCCAGCGCTACCATGGTGATCCCCGGCGTGTCCGGCAGCATGATTCTCAAGACCCTGGGCTATTATGAGCCCATCGTCACCCAGACCCTCACCGAAGCCGTGAAGACCCTGACGGCGGGGGAATGGGGCGCGCTGGGCCACGATCTGATGATCCTTCTGCCCTTCGCCGTCGGCATCGTGGTGGGCATCTTCGCCATCGCCAAGCTGATCGAGCTGCTTTTGAAAAAGTGGAAGGGCTATACCTACTGCGGTATCCTGGGCATGGTGGCGGCCTCCCCGGTGGTGATCCTGATGGACAAAAGCATTTATGAAAGAGGCATCGGCGTCAGCGATATCCTGCTCAGCGTCGCCGCCCTGATCTTCGGGCTGCTCATCGCCTGGAAGCTGGCAGGGGATAAAGAGGACGCAAAAGCATGATCCGCCTCATCGCCTGCGACCTGGACGGCACCCTGCTGACCCCCGACGGCACATTGCCGGAGGGGATTTTCGATATGATCCGGCGGCTGGACAGCCGGGGCATCCGCTTTGCCGCCGCCAGCGGACGGCAGTACGGAAACCTCTACCGCCTCTTCGCCCCGGTGGCGGATATTATGGCTTTCCTGTGCGAAAACGGCGCGCTGATCGACGTGGGCGGCGCCCGGCAGGTGACCCGTTTCCCCCGCGCCCTGGCGGAGGAGATCATCCGGGATATCCGGGCGGCGGGCATGGAGGTGCTCCTCAGCACCGAGGAAGCCTCTTATATGCCCACGGACGCCCCCCGATCCTATACCGACGATATCTTTTACCGTCTGGGCAATACCTGCGCCCTGGTCCGGGACCCGGCCCTGTACGCTTCTCAGGCCATCAAGCTCTCCGGCTTCCTGGCCTCCGGCGTGGCCCCCTTGGCCCCCGCCCTGCAAAAAAAGTGGGGAACCCGATTGCACTGCGATATCGCCGGGGACAAGTGGCTGGATTTCACCCTCACCGATAAGGGCGCCGGCATCCGCGCCCTGACGGAAGCCCTGGGCGTTTCCCTTCAGGATACCGCCGCCTTCGGCGACCAATTCAACGATGAATCCATGCTGGACCTGGCAGGCCGCCCCTACATCATGGCCCACGCCCCTGCGCCCCTGCGCCAGAAAGGCTACACCCCCTGCGTCAGCGTCATGGATACGCTGGAGGATATCCTGGCCCGGGCGTGACCCGGTTCCTTTCCAGATAAGAAGGCGGCAGGCCGATTTCCGGCGCTTTAGCTTTTCCGAATAAAAAACACCCCTGCTTCCCCTGGGGCGACGCGCTGCCCGGGAGCCGGGGTATTTTTTCAATATCAGCCGTTCAGGCCCTGTTTCCCCTGTTCGTACAAATCCAATACCAGCAGCATGGTATCCTCCACGCCGGAAAGATCGTTCATAAAGGGCTCCCCGGTGCGCAGGCAGCGGTAAAAATCCCGGATGCAGGGCAGGTGCCCGTTGCCCCAATAGCCCTTGCCCAGGGGCTCCGGGGCCCGGAAGGTCCGGCGGGATACGTCATCCCCCCCGCGCACCTCCAGGGCGCTCCCCTCCAGACGCAGGGCCGCCTGCTCCGTCTGCACCTCCAGCAGCACCGGGGCGTTGGCGGCATAGGCGTTGGAGGCGTAAAACAGCCCGGGGCGGCCTCCCAGGGTGAGGAAGGCCTCCACCGTATCCTCCGTTTCGATGACGCCCTGCAAATGCCGGTTGCTCATGTGGCATTGGGCGGGGCCGGGCTTGCCCAGCAGACGCACCATCAGATCCAGGGTATGGATGGCCTGATTGATGAGGGCGCTGCCCCCTTCCGTGGCCCAGGCGCCCCGCCAGCCGCTTTGGGTGTAATACGCCCCTTCCCGGCTCCAGGTGACGAAAGCCCGGGCCCCCAGCACCGCGCCGTATTCCCCTTCCGCAATCAGCCGCTCAGCCTCCCGGAAGTTCAGGTTATAGCGGTTCTGGAAGCATACGCCGAGGCGCACCTTCCTTCCCGCTTCCTTCAGCTTCTCCCATTGATCCCGGCTGACGGCGGGGGGCTTTTCCGTAAAAACGGCGACGTCCATTTCCGCCGCCAGCGCCGCCATGGGCGTATGCAGGCTGTGGGGCGTGCACAGATGCACCGCGTCCAGCCGTTCCTTCTCCAGCATTTCTTCCATGGATCGGTACGCCCGGGAGCCGTACCGCGACGCCATCGCCTCCGCCCGCCGGGGCACGATATCGGCGCAGGCGGCAAGCTCCGTTTCCTTCAGCTGATCCACCACGGCGGCGTGCACCTGCGCGATGCCGCCGCAGCCCACGATCCCTACCCGGTACATGCCTGCTCCGCTCCTTTCGGCTTTCAAACCGCTTGTTTTTGAAAAATATACCGCAATTATTGACCTGTTTCCAGGCCCTTTTGTCATTTGTGCCGTTTTTACATACTAATAAGCTTGATTTGCATAGAAATGCTCGGATACAGCAATTAAAATATCTATATCTGGCATATGTATGACCGAAAAAGCAATTTCCCCATTCCCGAAGAGTGCGCAAAACCCGCGTTTTCAACCAACGAAATGGAGGGATCGGCCTTGAGAAGCGCCCACGCCACAGAACTAAGCAGCTCATCCCGGATCAACAGGCATATGGGCTTCTCCTGGAAAACATACCTGAAGCGGTATTGGACGCTGTATCTGCTGCTGCTGCTTCCTGTAGCGTTTTTCATCATTTTCCGCTATACGCCCATGACCTATATCCTGCTGGCGTTCAAGAAAAACAATATCCTTCTGCCCCCCTGGAAGGTGGAATGGGTCAAAAACAACGGGTTTGACTGGTTCATCAAGGCGTTTAAGGACCGGGGCTTCCAAACCTCCCTGCGGAACACCATTTTCCTGAATCTTCTGGACCTGATTATCGGGATGCCCATGCCGATCCTGATGGCGATCCTGCTCAACGAGCTGGCCTTCCCCAAGTATAAGCGCATTACCCAAACGGTTTTGTATCTGCCCCACTTCCTGAGCTGGGTCATCATCTCCAGCATCACCCTTCGCCTCTTTGCCACCAACGACGGCATCATCAATAAGCTGCTGGGCACCCAGATCCCCTTTGTAGGCACGGAGGGCAATTGGCGGGCCACTTACATTTTCCTGGGCATATGGAAGGAGTGCGGCTGGAACACCATCATCTATCTGGCTGCCCTCACCGCCATCAGCCCCGAGCTGTACGAGGCCGCGGAAGTAGATGGCGCAGGCCGCTGGCGCAAAATCTGGCACGTGACGCTGCCCGGCATCCGGCCCACCATCGTGGTGCTGCTGATTATGAACCTGGGCCACATCCTGGGCTCTGAATTCGACCGCCCGTTTACTTTGAGCAACAAACTGGTGGAGGGCGCCAGCAAAACCATTTCCATCTTCGTATATGAGCGCGGCGTTATGGGCCAGCAATATGCCCTGAGCACCGCCGTGGGCCTGTTCCAAAGCGTGGTATGCGTGATTTTCCTGCTCCTGTCTAATTCCCTCGCCAAGAAATTCGGCGAGCGCGGGATCTGGTAAGGGGGTGCCGATATGAGCGTTGCCAATAAAACCATTTCCAATAAAAAGCTGCATGACGGCATGATAAAATCCAAAAAAACCCGGGTGGGAGACTGGACCATCGCCATCGTGTGCTTCTTCCTGATGCTGCTGTGCCTGCTGCCCATGCTGCATGTGCTGGCCTGCAGTCTGTCCTCCGCGGACGCTCTGGTGCGCAACGAAGTGTTCATCTGGCCCAAGGGCTGGAATATCGAGGCCTACCGCACAGTGCTGACCACGGAAAAATACGTCCGCTCCCTGGGGTGGACCGCCATCCTGACGGTGGGCTGCACGCTGCTCTCCATCACGCTGACCATCTGCGCCGCCTATCCCCTGACCTATACCAACCTCAAGGGCGGACGGTTCATTAACTTCATCATCCTCTTTACCATGTATTTCAGCGCGGGCACCATCCCGTCCTACCTGCTCTTGAGCAAGATGAATATGCTCAATACGCCCTACGCCCTGATCTTTCCCAACTGCATCAGCGTATTCAACGTGATCATCATGCGCTCCTTCTTCTATGGCGTGCCGGACAGCCTGCGGGAGGCAGCGGAAATCGACGGGGCGGGGCCTATCCGGGTGCTGATCCGGGTGTATCTGCCCCTGAGTCTGCCCGTCATCGCCACCTTGAGCCTGTTCTACGCCGTGGGAAGGTGGAACGGCTTTTCCGACGCGCTGATGTATCTGAAAACCGCCGATTCGGAAAAATTCTGGCCCATTCAGCTGCTGCTCTATAACGTCATCAAAAATTCCACCCAGACCAGCGAGCAGGCGGCCCAGGAAGGCTTCTTCGCCAACGGCGTCAGCAAGACCATTCAGATGGCGACGGTCATGTTCGCCACGGTGCCCATTTTGCTGGTGTATCCCTGGCTGCAGCGCTACTTCGTCACCGGCGTCACCATCGGCGCTGTGAAAGGGTAAAAAATCATTTCCCTCCAGCGGAGGAAACGAAATGATTTTTCCTGAGCCCGCACAAAGCGGAGGGCCCATGAAGAGCCGTCCGCGGCAATGCGGGCGACCGGGAGCGTATCCCACATCTTGTATCCTTGGGCTGAATGCCCAGAAAATAAAAGGAGGAAAAAACCATGAAACGTATCCTGGCCCTGGTCCTGATGGTCGCGCTGATCGCGTCCCTGGGTGTCACCGCCGCGTTCGCCGCGGACGATGGCTTCGTGGACGGCAAATTCACCGAGACCCGCCACATCACCGTGGAAGTCTTCAACCGCAACAACGACGGCGGCACCGATCCCACCAACAACGTTTGGACCGACTTTATCAAGCAGCAGATGCTGGATAAGTACAACGTTGAAGTGGAATTCGTTTCCGTCGGTCGCTGGACCGAAGCGGACGACATCGGCAACCTGCTGGCTGACAAGAAGGCCGCCGACGTCAGCTACACCTACAACTACAACACCGTTATCTCCTACGCCAACATGATTGATGAAAACGGCAATCCCGGCGTCATCGATCTGGCTCCCTACCTGGAAGAATACAAGGATTATATCCCCGACCTGCTCAAGCTTCTGGGCGGCGAAGATAACCTGTATTATGACAAGGATCCCGCCACCGGCGCCGTGTGGATGATTGAGGGCGTTCGCGCCGATACTGCCCGTATCACCACCTTCATCCGCAAGGACTGGCTGGATAAGCTGGAGCTGCCCCTGCCCACCACGGAGGAAGAATTCCACAACGCGCTGGTTGCCTTCCGCGACAACGCCGAATTGCTGCTGGGCGCTGACGCCGACAAGATGATCCCCTACACCACCTCCACCGACATCGGCTGGCGCAACGACCTGCTGAGCGTGAGCTATGTAGCCGACGATATCAGCGATGAGACCCTCTTCGTCTATGGCTACGACGACCGTCACCTGCTCTATCCGGGCTACAAGGAAGGTATCCGCACCCTGAACAAGTGGTACAACGAAGGCCTGGTCTGGAAGGATTTCGGCCTGTATAACGACAGCACCGTGGAAGACGACAACATGAAGGCCGGTTATGTGGGCGCTTTCATGCATAACTGGGACTATCCTTTCCGCAACGGCGACGACTGCATCAACCTGAACCTGCAGCGCAACGTGGGCGAGGACGCCATGTTCGTAGCCATTGACTGCTTCCAGAACGACGCGGGCGTGACCCGTAAGTTCATGGGCGCCGCCGTGGGCAGCGACCGCAAGATCTTCCTGCCTTCCACCAACGACGAACCCGTTGCCTCCCTGCTCTACATCAACTTCATCTCCAGCGAAGATACCATCAAGTACCTCCAGACCGGTCTGGAAAACACCAACTACATCCTGCATGATGACGGCGCTTACGAAATCCTGCCCGCCACCGGCGAATGGGTGAAGAACTCCGGCAACAACATCGACTACACCATGACCTGCAACGGTCTGTACCTGGGCGAAGCCACCGGCGCCACCACCGCCCTGAGCTATCCCGGCATCCCCGCCGAGGTGGTAATCACCGCCAACGAATTCGGCAAGAACAACGGTCGTTATCCCCTGCACTACAACGTGGGCACCATCGAATCTGAAACCGAAGTGGGCTCCAGCCTTACCAGCAAGCGCGACGAGCTGCTCACCAAGGCCGTTACCGCTTCCGTGGAAGAATTCGATTCCGTGTTCGATTCCTATATGGACGACTATCTGAATGCCGGCGGTCAGGATATCATCGACGAGCGCATCCAGAAGCTGGCTGATGTCTATGGCATCATCTACAACAAGTAATACACAACCCAACCCGTGAACGACGGGCGCCGGGCCTCACCCGGCGCCCGTTTTTCAAAAGAAAAGGCCCGAGGGCGGCGCGCTGCCTCCCCCGGGCGGGATGAATCGCTTTTATTTGATCCGCAGGGCTTTCTCCTGGGCGATCAGGCACAGCTCCGCCGCCTTGAAGGCGTGGGCCTGGGTCATGGCGTTTTCGGTGCGGTTCAGGCAATCCAGGATCAATTGCCCGAAGAAGGGGAAGCCGGTGACGCCCACGGCGTTCACATACTTTTCTCCCTTCCCATTGGCAAGGAACACGTGCCCGCCCCCGGGCTGATCCGCGGCGATGTTCACATACTTACGCACCTCGATGAAGCCCTCGGTGCCCAGGATGAACAGCCGCCCGTCCCCCCAGGTGCGCAGCCCGTCCGGGGTGAACCAATCCACCCGGAAATAATGGGCCGCCCCGTTTTTGCCGGTGAGGGCGCAGTCCCCGAAATCCTCCAGCTCCGGGTACTGGGGATGCGCGAAATTCCCCACCCGGCTGGCGGTCACATCGGCGTCCTGCTCCCCGGTATAGAAGAGGAACTGCTCGATCTGGTGGCTGCCGATATCGCAGAGGATACCGCCGTATTTTTCCCGTTCAAAGAACCATTGGGGCCGCCCCGGGGCGCCCAGGCGATGAGGCCCGAAGCCGTTGACGGCGATCACCTTGCCGATCTCCCCCTGCTCCACCATGTATCCCGCCAGCAGCGAGCCTTCGTCGTGGAGCCTCTCTGCGTAATACACCATGTATTTTTTCCCCGTTTCCACCGTCTTTTTCCGGGCGGCAGCCAGCTGGGCAAGGGTGGTGAAGGGGGCCTTATCGGTAAAGTAATCCTTCCCCGCGTCCATGGCCCGAAGGCCCAGGGCGCAGCGCTCGCTGGTGACGGCGGCCCCGGCGATCAGATGGGTGTCCGGGTCGGAAAGGGCCTCCTCCTCGCTGCGGGCGGCTTTGGCCTGGGGATAGGTTTTCAGAAAGGCTTCCACCTTCTTAGGATCGGGGTCCCACACGTATTTCAGGGTGGCCCCCGCCTCCGTCAGGCCGTTGCACATACCGTAAATGTGCCCGTGATCCAGCCGCACGGCGGAAAACACGAATTCGCCGGGCTTCACCACCGGCTGGGGCTTGCCCTTGGGGGCGTAGGTCATGCCGTCGGATACTTTCATTTTTCATTTCCTTTCCCGAAACCGCCGAAGCTGATTTCGCCTTCAAATTCCTGCACGCAGGCCGCCTTTTCGTAGAAATGGGGCACGCCTGCCCGGATGCCCTCCACGGTGTAAAAGGGATCGTCGGGTCGCATGGGCAGCGTCACCGGGGCTCGGGTGGCTCCCGCCTTGTAAATGGCGGTGATTATTTCCAGGGTGCGTCGTCCGTCCTCCCCGGTGATGGCGATATCCCCGCCCCCCTCCAAAGCGGTGAGCACGTTTTCCAGCTGCCCCGTATGCATTTCCCAGGGGATCGGGGGCAGGGCGGAGATCAGCTCCGCCGCCCGGCGCTCAAAGGCCGGGTCGCTCTCCTGGAGGGGGAAGCCGTTGGGCTGGGGCTGGGAGGCAAAGACGGCGTAAGGCGCGGCGATCTTGGCCTTTTCGCATTGGAACACCAATTGCTGCTCCTCCCCGTGATGCACCACGGAGGCCGTCAGCGTAGCCAGCGCGGCGGGATACTCCATCACGGAGACGGACAGGTCCTCCACCTCGGCGTTATCGTGGCCCGTGTTCGCCAGGACGCTGGTGACCCTGTCGGGCAGCCCCATCATCCACCCCAGCATGTCGATGTGGTGCACCGCGTGGTTCAGCGTGCAGCCGCCGCCTTCCTTTTCCCAGGTGCCCCGCCACCACAGATCGTAGTAGCTGTGGCCCCGGAACCAGAGGGAATCCACCTGGGCATGGCGCACTGCCCCCGCGATGCCGCTGTCCAGCAGGGCTTTCAGGTCCCGGATGGGCTTACGGAAGCGGTTCTGGGCGATGATGGACAGCTTTTTCCCGCTTTCATCCCGGGCCCGGAGCATGGCGTCGCACTCCGCCAGGGAAGCCGCCATAGGTTTTTCGCACACCACGTTTTTGCCGCTGCGCAGGGCGTTGATGCTGATTTGGGCGTGAACGAAGGGCGGGGTGCATACATCCACCAGGTCGTAATCCCCGCCCAGGATATCCAGGTGATCCAGAAACACCTCGGCATCCAGATGATACTGCTCCTTTACCCGCTGGGCCTTCCCCGGCACGATATCCACCAGCGCCGCGATACGGCACCGATCGGGGAATTGCAGATAAGCCCGGATGTGGGCGTGGGAAATGCCGCCCGTACCCACGATGGCAATTTTCAGCATGCTTCTTCTTCCTTTCCTTGTATGAATAAACGAACCGCCTCAGGCGCGCTTTCATTGTTCTTTTACTATATCATGCACAAATCGTCATCGTCTGTGTAAAATGTGCTATAATATATGCCTATCCTGCATTTTGATAAAAGGAGGCGGGATCATGGAGCCACCGGTCAGCCAACGGAACGCCACCCTTACCACCATGGAGAAGGGCTGGGGCTACGAGGCCTTCTATTCCTACAGCGAAGAAAAGGAGATCCCGGAATACCACTGCCATGATTTCTATGAGTTTTATCTCCACATCCACGGCGGTCAATATTTCGGGGTGGATAACAGCCTGTATCTGCTCAAGCCCAATCAGCTGTTCATCATCCCGCCCTTTTCCATGCACGGCCTGTCCAGCTCCAGCGGCATGCTGCGCAGCTACGAACGGGCGTACCTGAACCTGTCCCCCGAAATGCTCAAGACCTTGGGCTGCGGGCAGATCGACCTGGACGGCTTTTTCCGCAATTATACCTCCCGGGGGCAGATGACCTTCCAGCTCCTTCCCGGGGACGCGGAAAAATGCCTGAATCAGCTTCGCCGCCTCCAGGCTGCCGCCTCGTCGGAGGAGCCTCTGGAGCGTTTCACCTGCTGCGCCTTGCTCATGGATTTCCTCAATACCATGTGCCGGGGCATCCGCCAAAGCCAGGCCGTCACGGGCAGCGTGATCTCCAACAGCATCATTCAGGACGTGCTCACCTATATCAACAGCAATTACACCCAGTCCCTGAAGATCGATCAGCTTGCAAAGCAGTTCGGCATCAGCGTCAGCTATCTGAGCCACGAATTTGCCAAGTTCACCAACCGCAGCGTATATGATTATATCCTGTACCGCCGGGTGATGCTGGCCCGGCAGATGATGCAGACCGACGCATCCCTGAACGCCATCGCCTATCAGTGCGGCTTCAACGATTATTCCAATTTCCTCCGAATGTTCAATAAGCTGGTGGGCACCTCCCCCAGCCAGTTCCGCAAGCAAATGCGGCAGCTCCGCCCCATGGAATAAAAGCAGCGGCGAAAGTCTGTCTGCTGACTTTCGATGGCAGAGCATCGACTTTGTCGATGCTCTGAATTGCCATGCCGTGCAGGCACGGCATGGCAATTCGTATTAGTACTCAAACTCCCCTTCAAACACCCAGGTGACCTCCCCGGTGAGGGTGACGCCCTCGGCGGTGCAGCGGACGATGAGATCGCCGCCGGGGAGCTTTACCACGATATCGCTGTCCGGGGCGCAATAGCCGTTGCGCACGGCGGCGGCTGCGGCGGCGCAGGCCCCGGTGCCGCAGGCCAGGGTTTCCCCGTTGCCCCGTTCCCAGACCCTGAGGCGCAGGGTATTGCGGTTAATGACCCGGACGAACTCGGTATTCACCCGTTCGGGGAAGCAATCGGCATACTCGAATCTGGGCCCCAGGGCGCCCAGGTCCAGGCCGTCGATGCCGTCGCAGAAGACCACGCAATGGGGATTGCCCACGGACACGCAGGTGACGGTATAGGTTTCGCCGCCGATGGTGAGGGGCGCGGAGACCACCTCCTCCGCATCGGCTGTCACTGGCACCGCCCGGGCGGCAAAATCCGCCCTGCCCATGGAGACGGACACGGAATTGACCTTGCCGTCCCTGAGATACACCTTCAAATGGTGCACGCCGCCCGCCATCTCGATGGAGATATACTCGCTGCGCACCAGGCCCTTGTCATACAGGTATTTGGCGACGCAGCGCAGGTTATTCCCCGCCATTTTCCCTTCGCTGCCGTCCTTATTGAAGGAACGGATGCGGGCGTCCGCCACGGAGGATTTTTCCAGCAGCACGATGCCGTCGCCTCCGATGCCGTAGTGCGGGGCGCACAATTGCACGCACAGGGATTCGGGGCAGGTGATGGCCCCGTCGAAATTCTGGATAAAGATATAGTCGTTGCCGCAGGACTGCATCTTGGCAAAGCGGATGCGGCTGCGCCAGGCCCGCATATGGTTGATATCAATGAGCTCGGTATTCTGGGCGGTAAAGCGGCTCGCCATGATATCCGCCAGGGCCCCGGCTGTATCCAGGGAAGTCAGGCAGGGAATGGAAAGCTGCATGGCCCGGCGGTGCAGTACGGTATAATCCCCGATGGTGGCGTCCTTCACCGCGCCGGTATAGACGATGTAGTGCACCTGTCCCTGCTCCATAAGCCGGGTGATCTCGTCGTTTTCGGTGGCGTTGGCGACGGCGCGCACCGGGATGCCCAGGCTTTCGATGGCGGCGGCGGTGCCGGCGGTGGCGAAGATATGGAGGCCCAGATCGTAAAACCGCTTCGCCAGGGAAATGATCTCCTGATAGTCGTTTTCCTCCACGCTGATGAGCACGCCCGTTTTCTGCTTGCTGTGGGGAGAGGGCACGGCGAAGCCCGCCGCCGTCAGGCCCTTGAACAGCGCCTCGGGCAAGGTCTTGCCGATGCCCAGCACCTCGCCGGTGGATTTCATTTCAGGGCCCAGGATGCTGTTTGCGTCGTTCAGCTTTTCAAAGGAGAATACCGGCACCTTCACCGCGCAGTAGGGCGGCGTGCGGTAAAGCCCGGTGCCGAAATGCAAATCCACAAGCTTATCCCCCAGCATCACGTGGCTTGCCAAATCCACCATGGGCACCTTCGTCACCTTGCTGATGTAGGGCACCGTGCGGGACGCCCGGGGGTTCACCTCGATGACGTACAGCTCGTTATCGTAAATCAGGTATTGGATGTTCACAAGCCCCCTGGTGCCCAGGGCCAAGGCCAGCTTCCGGGAGCAATCGCAGATCTTTTCCAGGAACACGTCGTTTAAGTTATAGGGCGGATACACGGCGATGGAATCCCCGGAGTGCACCCCGGCCCGTTCGATATGCTCCATGATGCCGGGGATCAGCACATCCTCCCCGTCGGAGATCACATCCACCTCCAATTCGATCCCGGGCAAATATTGATCCACCAGCACCGGGTTTTCGATGCCCTCTGCCAGGATCTTTTCCATGTAGGCGGCGGTCTGGGCATCGCTGCGGGAAATCGTCATGTTCTGCCCGCCGATCACGTAGGAGGGCCGCAGCAGCACGGGATAGCCCAATTCATTGGCGGCGAAAACGGCCTCCTCCCGGGTGCGCACGCTCCGCCCCTTGGGGCGGCGGATACCGAACCGTTCCAGCAGCGCGTCAAACAGCTCCCGATCCTCCGCCGTATCGATGGAGGCGGCGCTGGTGCCCAGGATATTGACGCCTTGGGAATCCAGGAATTTGGTGAGCTTGATGGCGGTCTGCCCACCGAAGGCCACCACCACGCCGATGGGCTTTTCCACGGCGATGATGTTCATAACGTCCTCGGGGCACAGAGGTTCAAAGTACAGGCGATCCGCCGTATCATAATCGGTGGAGACGGTTTCCGGGTTGTTGTTGACGATCACCACGTCGTAGCCCATTTCCCGCAGGGTCCATACGCAGTGGACGGAGCTGTAATCAAACTCGATGCCCTGCCCGATGCGGATGGGTCCGCTGCCCAGCACCATCACCACGGGCCGTCCGCTGCGCTGTAAGGCCCGGGATTCGCAGAAGCTGTCGGCACAGGAATAGAAGTAGGGCGTTTCGGCGGCAAACTCCGCTCCGCAGGTATCCACCATCTTGTAAGATAAGGCCCAGCCCGGCAGCGCGTCGGCCCCGGTGAGATGCCGGATAGCCCCGTCGGGATAGCCCAGGCGCTTGGCCCGGGCATAGTTTTCCGCCGTAGGGCCCTCCTTTTGCAGCTTTTCTTCAAAATCCGAAAGGCCCTTGAGCTTCTGCAGGAACCAGCGGTCGATCTTTGTGATTTCAAAGATTTCATCCACCCCGACCCCGCTTTTCAGCGCCTCAAACACCGTGAACAGCCGCCGATCATCCTGGGCCGCCAAACGCTCCCGAAGGGGGGCTGGGGACAGCGGCGGCGCGTTCAGGGTATCCAGATTGATCTCCGCTCCCCGAACGGCCTTCATCAGCGCCTCTTCAAAGGATTGCCCGATGGCCATGACCTCTCCCGTGGCCTTCATCTGGGTGCCCAGGCGGCGGGAGGAGCCGTAGAACTTATCAAAGGGCCACTTGGGAAATTTCACCACCACGTAATCCAGCGCCGGTTCAAAGCAGGCGCAGGTCTTGCCCGTGATATCGTTGGCGATCTCATCCAGGGCATACCCCAGGGCGATGCGGGTGGTGATCTTGGCAATGGGATAGCCGGTAGCCTTGCTGGCAAGGGCGGAGGACCGGCTGACCCGGGGGTTCACCTCGATGAGGAAGTACTCGCTGGACTCCGGGTTCAGGGCGAACTGCACGTTGCAGCCCCCCTCGATCTCCAGCTCCCGGATGATCCGGAT
>CAJOPV010000106.1 GCA_905236495.1 uncultured Christensenellaceae bacterium | reverse complement strand
CCCCCCAGCACGAAGGAGGGCCGCACCAGCACGGGATAGCCGATTTCGTTGGCTACGGCGACGCCCTCCTCGATATGGGTAACGGCCCGGCCCTTGGGCTGGGGAATGCCCAATTCCAGCAGGATCTTTTCAAAGCTGTCCCGGTTTTCGGCCCGCTCGATGGCGGCGCAGTCCGTGCCGATGATGGCGACGCCCCGCTCCATCAGGGGCTGGGCCAGGTTGATGGCGGTCTGCCCGCCCAGGGAAGCGATCACCCCTTCGGGCTTTTCAAAATCCACGATCGCCATCACGTCTTCCGGGGTCAGGGGCTCGAAATACAGCTTGTCGGCGGTGGTATAATCCGTTGACACGGTTTCGGGATTGTTGTTAATGATGATAGCTTCGTAGCCTGCCCGCCGGATGGTCTGCACCGCGTGGACGGTGGAATAGTCGAATTCCACGCCCTGCCCGATGCGGATGGGGCCCGCGCCCAAGACCACGATCTTCTTTTTATCCGTCAGGCGGGAATCGTTTTCATGGTGATAAGAAGAATACAGATAAGCGATATACGCCCCGGTATGCAATGTATCCACCATGCGGAACACGGGGGTGATGCCCTCCGCCCTGCGCAGGCGATAGATTTCAATTTCCTGCCGCCCCCACAGCCGGGCAATGAACGCATCCGAAAAGCCCATCTTCTTGGCTGACTCCAGGGCGCGGACGGAGCCGGGGTTTTCCTTCAGGATGCCTTCCATTTCCACGATGCGCCGGAAGCTTTCCAGAAACAATTCCGTGATCATGGTTTTTTCGTGCAGCGTTTGGATGGATACGCCCCGGCGCAGCAGCTCGAACACGGCATACACGTTATCATCCCGGAAAACGCTGATATAATCCAGCAGCGCTTCCTCCGTCCAGCCGTCAAACTTGGGAAGGTAAAAATGGTTCACGCCCGTTTCCAGGCCGCGCACGGATTTGAGCAGGCATTCCTCCAGGCTGCTGCCGATGCCCATGACCTCCCCCGTGGCCTTCATCTGGGTGCCCAGGGTGTTGGGGGCGGAGGCGAACTTATCAAAGGGGAAGCGGGGGAATTTCGCCACGATGTAATCCAGGCTGGGTTCTTTCGCCGCGGTGCCGCCCGCCACGGCGATATCCTCCAGGGCCATGCCCAGAGCGATCTTCGCCGTGACCCGGGCGATGGGATAGCCGCTGGCCTTGCTCGCCAGCGCGGAGGAGCGGGACACCCGGGGGTTTACCTCGATCAGGAAGTATTCGGAGGAAGCGGGATTCAGGGCAAACTGTACGTTGCAGCCGCCCTCGATCTTCAATTCCCGGATGATCTTGATGGCGCTGTCGTTGAGCATTTTCAAATCATGCTCGTTCAGGCTCAGGATGGGGGCCACCACGATGCTGTCGCCGGTATGCACGCCCACGGGATCGATATTTTCCATGCCGCAGATGGTGATGGCGCGGTCGCTGCTGTCCCGCATGACCTCGAACTCGATTTCCTTGTAGCCCTTCACGCTCTTTTCCACCAGCACCTGATGCACCGGGGAGAGGGCAAAGCCGTTCATGGCGATTTCCGTCAGCTCTTCTTCGTTGTTGGCAAAGCCGCCGCCGGTGCCGCCCAGGGTAAAAGCGGGGCGCAGCACCACGGGATACCCGATGCGCTCTGCCGCGGCCTTGGCCTCCCGGATATCATAGGTGATTTCGGAGGGGATGACGGGCTCGCCGATTTTCAGGCACATTTCCTTGAACAGTTCCCGGTCCTCCGCCCGCTCGATGCTTTCGCTGGAGGTGCCCAAAAGCTGCGTGCCGCATTCTTTCAGAACGCCCTTCTTTTCCAGCTGCATCGCCAGGTTCAGCCCCGTCTGCCCGCCGATGCCGGGCACGATGGCGTCCGGCCTTTCATAGCGCAGGATCTTGGCGATATATTCCAGCGTCAGCGGCTCCATATACACCTTGTCCGCGATGGAGGTATCGGTCATAATGGTGGCCGGATTGCTGTTGCACAGTATCACCTCATAGCCCTCTTCCTTCAGCGCCAGGCAGGCCTGGGTGCCGGCGTAATCGAATTCCGCCGCCTGACCGATCACGATGGGGCCCGAGCCGATGATGAGTACCTTTTTGATGTCGGTGCGCTTCGCCATAATTTTCCTCCTGTTCTGTTTGGCCCGCCTGGGCGGGCACGCTTTCTTATGCCTGCCACGCCACGGCGCCGCCCGTCATGGTCATGGTCACGTCGCCGGTGGTTTTCCAGCCCGCGAAGGGGGTGGCCCGGCCCAGGGAGAAAAACGCCTCCGGGTCGATGATCCCGGTCTTGTCAGGATCGATGACGGTGATATCCGCCCGCCGCCCCGCTTCGATGCCCCCCTCGATGCCGAAGCGCCGCCGGGGGTTCAGGCTCATAAGCGCCGTCAGCTTTTCCAGCGTCAGCACCTTTTGACTGCGAACCAAGCGGTCGTACAGCACCCGGAAAGCGCATTCCAGCCCCACCACGCCCATCAGGCTCCCTTCCAGGCCCTTGCTCTTTTCCTCCTGGGTGTGGGGCGCGTGATCGGTGACGATCATATCGATGGTGCCGTCCAGAAGCCCCTCCAGCAGCGCGTCCCGGTCGGCGGCCTCCCGGATGGGCGGGTTCATCTTGAACCGTCCGTCCTCCTGCAGATCCATATCGGTGAGCAGCAGGTAATGGGGGGCGGTTTCGCAGGTCACGTTGACCCCCGCCCGCTTGGCCTCCCGGATGGCTTGCACCGTTTCCTTGGCGGATACGTGGCACACGTGATAGGGGCAGCCCGTTTTCGCCGCCAGGCGGAGGTCCCGCTTCACCTGGGCCGTTTCGCTTTCCGAGCAGATGCCCGCGTGCCCGTGGAGGCGGGCGTAGGGCCCGTCGTGGATGCAGCCGCCCCGGAGCAGCCCTTCATCCTCGCAGTGGGCCACGATCATCTTCCCCGTTTTTTTCACCGCCCGCATGGCAAGCTCCATCAGCTCCTCGCTCTGCACCCCCCGCCCGTCGTCGGAAAAGGCGCACACGTAAGGCGCCAGGGCGGTAAAATCCGCCAGGGCGCCGCCGCCCCGCTGCCCCACCGTGATGGCGCCGTAGGGATACACCGGCACCCGGGCGCTTTTTTTGATGGCCCGCAGTTCCACCTTCAGGTTTTTCAGGCAATCCGGCGCGGGCTGCAGATTGGGCATGGCGCACACGGCGGCGTAGCCTCCCCGGGCGGCGGCCCGGGTGCCCGTTTCGATGGTTTCCTTATAGAAAAAACCCGGTTCCCGAAGATGTACGTGCACATCCACGAAACCGGGCAATAGATAACAATTTGAAAAATCCAAAATTTGGTCCCCGGGCCGGGGAGTCAATTGGGGGGATACGGCCTCTACCAGGCCCTTTCGCACCGCCACGTCGGCAACAATAAAGGCGCCGTCCTGATACACCTGCCCGCCTCTGAGCAAGATGCGCACGCGCCTCACCCCTTCCGTACGTTTTCAGTGCATTATAAATGATTGTTCGGTTTTTGTCAATCCCCAGGGTAAGGGAAAAATCATTCCAGATTGCCCAGCATTTTGCGAAGCAAGCTGTAAAGCTGGAAGGCTTCCTCGTGGGTCAGGGGGATGCGGCAGCCCACCTGGGCGGGCACGTCCCGCACCTGCTGGCGCAAATCCCAGCCCTTATCCGTCACCGTCACGGTGACGACCCGTTCATCCTGCTTGCTGCGGCTGCGCTGAATGAAGCCCTCTTCCTCCATTTTCTTGAGCAGCGGCGTGATGGTGCCGTTATCCAGATACAGCCTGCGGCACAGATCGCCCACCGTGGCGCTGCCCGATTCCCACAGGGCCAGAAACACGATATACTGGGTATAGGTGATGCCCATAGGCTTGAGCAGCGGGGTGTAGCTGTTCACCACCTTCCGGGCGGAGGCGTACAGGGGAAAGCAAAGCTGGCTGTCCAGCAGCAATTGGGGCAGATCGTTCATGGGTATCCCTCCTCAAAGAAACGGGCAGCGGGTTTTCCCCGGCTGCCCGTTCCGGCACGCATGCGTTACAGATTGGATTCGATCCAGGCGGTGATCTGGGCCTCGGGCCTGAAGCCTACGGACTGATCCACAAATTCGCCCTTCTTCATCAGCACCAGGCAGGGAATGGAGCTGACCTTGTATTCCCCTGCCAGCTCCGGGGCGTCGTCCACATCCACGTTATATACATCTACCTTGCCTGCCAGCTTTTCGCTGACGGCCTCCACCACGGGGGCCAGCATGCGGCAGGGGCCGCACCAGGTGGCGGAAAAATCCACCAGGGCAAATTCGCTTTCCTTCGCCTCGTTAAACTGGTCCGCGCCGATCTTCTTTACCATACGATCCCTCTCCTTTATCCTTGATTCCGCTTCATCTCATCCAGGTAAGCCACGGCGCTGAGGGCGGCGATATTGCCCTCCCCCGCAGCCTTGATGTATTGATAGGGCGTGCCCACGATATCGCCGCAGGCGAACACCCCGGGGATGGAGGCCGCCATTTTGCGGTCCACCTGCACGTGGCTGCCCTCCGTTGCCAGGCCGGGCACCAATTGCCCGGGGGCCACGGCCTCCCGCAGCACGAACACCCCATCCACAGTATATCCGTTTTCGTCGGTTTTGACAAGGCGTTTTCCGTCCGCTTCGGCGATGCCCGTCACCCGCTCCCGGATCACCCGCACGCCCTGCGGCAGGTTGGTTTCCTCTTTATACGCGGGGAAATACAGCACCTCCCGGCACACCTCGGAAAGGAACGCCGCCTCGCTTTCCTCCCGGGGGCCATAGCCGATGACGGCGGCGGTCTTGCCCCGGTAGAGGGGCGCGTCGCAGGTGGCGCAGTAGCTGACGCCTTTCCCCAGCAATTCTTCCTCGCCCGGCAGCGGCTTTCCCTGCACCACCCCCGTCGCCAGGATCACGGCGGAAGCCTCCAGCATTTCATCGCCGCTTTGCAGGGCGAAATAATCCCCCATGGCATAAACGGCGTTGATCCGCTTTTCGGTGATCTGAATGCCCATCTGATCAATGTGCCGCCGGAAGGCCGCCGCAAGCTCGGCCCCCGCTACGGCGGGGAAGCCCAGATAATTCTGGATCTCGTGGGCCTTGCCCAGCTTCTGGCTCAGATCCCGGCTGCCCAGCAGCAGCACCTTTTTATTGCGGATCTTGGCTGTAACGGCGGCGGACAGCCCCGCCGGCCCCGTGCCGATGATGGCGATATCGAAACGCTCCATAATCATTTCCTCCTTTGCGGAAAGATGGGAGAGGAAGGGCGGAGGTGAGGCGGGATACCTCCCGCCTCGTTAAAGCAGGCTTTCCACGCAGGCGGCTACGCTCTTCATATCGGCAGTGGGCTCGAACCGGGCGACCACGCGGCCTTCCCGATCGACTACGAACTTGGTGAAGTTCCACTTGATGGCGGGGTTGTTCTTATAATCCTTATCGATCTTCTTGAGCATCATGCCCAGCGCCAGGGCGGCGGGGCCGTGACCGAAGCCCTCGAAGCCCTTCTGGCTCTTTAAGTAGGCAAAGAGGGGCAGCTCGTTTTCCCCGTTCACGTCGCTCTTCTTCATCTGGGGGAACCGGGTGTTGTATTTCAGGGTGCAGAACTCGTGGATTTCTTCATCGGTGCCGGGGGTTTGGCCCGCGAACTGGTTGCAGGGCACATCCACGATCTCCAGGCCCTTTTCATGGTACTTTTCATACATGTCTTCCAGGTCCTTGTACTGGGGCGTGAAGCCGCAGCCCGTGGCGGTGTTCACCACCAGCACCACCTTGCCCTGATACTCGTTCATGCTCACGTCTTCGCCCTTGGTGTTTTTCACGGAATAATCATAAAAGCTCATGTTTCTTCCTCCTTCCGGCGCTTCGGCTCTGCCGTTCGCTATTTTCAAATAATATTTTATCACATATTTTTGGATTGTCAACTGTTTTTTGAAAAAATTTTTCACGGTATATGCTGTTCCGTCCCGCGCTCTCTTATGCGCAAGGGATTGACATTTTTCCCCGGGCCGCATATAATAGCAAATGCGAAGATCGGGGAAAAAGCCCGGATCAGGCGGCGGAAGAGAGGATGCGTCATCGGCTGCAAGCGCGTCCCGCCTCCCCTGGCAGTGCCCCCGGGAGCCGTGCGGCAGAAAAAAGAGTATGCCGCGCCGTCAGGCCGCGTTAAGGCCGCGTCCAAGGCAAGTAAGAGTGGATCAACATGCGGCGCGCCGTTCTCTGAAGGGGGAATGGGCGCGCTTTTTTCAGCGAAAGGGGATGAATTTCCGTGTTTGACGCCTTGAAACAGGAGCTGGACGCCGTAATGGCCCGGGATCCTGCCGCCCATTCCCGGGCGGAGGTGTATTTCTGTTATCCCGGGTTCATCGCCGTGCGGCGCCACCGCCTGGCCCACAAGGCCTATTTGAAGGGCCATTATCTGCTGGCCCGCTGGATCAATTTCCGCACCTATCGGAAAACGGGCATCGATATCCACCCGGGGGCCACGCTGGGCCGGGGCGTGTTCATCGATCACGGCACCGGCGTGGTGATCGGCGAAACCGCCGTGGTGGGCGATCACTGTACCATTTACCAGGGCTCCACGCTGGGGGGCACCGGCAAGGATACCGGCAAGCGCCATCCTACGTTGGGCCAGGGGGTCATCGTGGGGGCGGGCAGCAAGGTGCTGGGCCCCATCACCATCGGAAACCATGTAAAGATCGGCGCCGGGGCCATCGTGCTCAAGGACGTGCCGGACCTGTGCACCGTAGTGGGCAATCCGGGCCGGGTGGTCCGGGGCCCCGCCGTCCGCCCGGATATCGACCTTAATCACGGCGACCTGCCCGATCCCCTGCTGG
>CAJOPV010000105.1 GCA_905236495.1 uncultured Christensenellaceae bacterium | reverse complement strand
CGCGAAGGTCCATCTATCTTCACCTCTGCAAAATTATATCATCTTTTCCATTGCATGTAAAACCTGTGTTTTTAAGGCAAAACAGGCCCATTCCCACCTTGACACCGCTGTACAAAAAATGTACAATAAATTGGATACAATCACGGAAGAGGAGGATGCCCTGTGGCTTATCAATCCTTTGAACCCGGGCTGGAAAACCGGCCTATCCGGGATATTGCCTACGAGCAGCTGAAGCACGCCATCATTACGGGCCAGATCCCCGCCGGCAGCCGCATCGTGGAAACGGTGTATGCGGATCAGCTGCATATCAGCCGCACGCCCCTTCGGGAAGCGCTGCGGAAGCTGGAAAGGGACGGGCTGGTGGAATACGTGCTGCACCGGGGCGTGGTGGTGCGGGCCTTTACCATCGATGATATCGACGAGATTTTTACCATCCGCAACGCCATGATGATGCTGATTTTGCCCTCCGTGGTGGAAAACGTGACGGACGAAGCCCTGCAGGGCCTGCGGGATATCCTCAAGGATATGGACGTGGCCCAGGAAAAGGCCGACGCCAACGCCCTGGCGGTTTTGAACCGTGCCTTCCACGGCAGCATCGAGCATCTGTCCGATAAGCTGCGCATCCTCAGGGTCATCGACAGCCAGGAGGAATACATTAAGCGCTTTTCCGCCCTGGCAATTGCCAGCATCGTGCGGCGCTCCAACGCCCATCAGGAGCATCATCAGATGGTACGGCTGCTGGAAAACCGGGATCTGGAGGGCCTGAAGGAACTGATGCACCATCACCTGGAGGAAAGCAAGGAAACCTGCCTTGCCGCCGTTCGGGAAAAACATTACGGATAAACGGGAGGATACGATCATGGATTGGACGTGGGATTTGACCGTGCTCTATCGGGATTTTGACGACCCGAAGATCGAACAGGATTTTGAAACGCTGAAGGAAAAATGCGCCAAGGCCCGGGAAGCCATGGAAAACGCCGCCGGGGCCGAGCCCCGGGCCATGCTGGAAAAGATCACGGAGGATATGGAGGATATTTCCCGCCTGATCTCCTCCCTTGCCAGCTTTGCCAGCCTGACCCTCGCCACCGACGCGGAATGCGAGCCCGCCCAGCAGCTGATGGATCGGCTGATGGTCTTTTCGGTGCAATTGTCTCTCCTTTCCTCCGCCGCCACCCGGTATATCGGCGGCATCGGCGATCTGGATGCCCTGATCGAAAAGAGCGAAAAGCTGAAGAAGGTGGATTTCTACCTTCGCCGCAGCAAGGAGGAGGCAGGGCATCTGCTGGCCCCCGAGATCGAGGAATGGATGCTGAAAATGTCCCTGTCCGGCGGCGACGCCTTCAGCAATCTGCGGGATAAACTGGACGCCACGCTGACGGTGGATTACCGGGGAGAAAAGCTGCCCCTGTCCGCCGTGCGCAGCAAGGCTTACGACCCGGACCCCCAGGTGCGCAAGGACGCTTACGAGGCGGAGATCGCCTCCTATGAAAAAATCGAGATCCCCATGGCGGCCTGCCTGAACGGCGTCAAGGGCGAAGCCCTCACCATGGCGGACGCCATGCACTTTGATTCCGTGCTGGACCGCAGCCTTTTTGACAACAATATGGACAGGCAGACCCTGGACGCCATGCTTTCCGCCATGGAGGATTCCCTGCCCGCCTTCCGCCGGTATCTGCGCAAAAAGGCGGAGCTGCTGGGCCACAGGGACGGCCTTCCCTTCTACGATCTTTTCGCTCCCGTGGCGGCGGAAGGGTATGTCCCCAAAACCTATACCATTGAGGAGGCCAGGGAAAAGCTGCTCACAGAGCTGGGCAAATTCTCCCCGGACATGGCGGCCTTCATCGACCATGCCTTTGAAAACCGCTGGATCGATGTTTTCCCCCGGGAAGGCAAGGGCGGCGGCGCTTTCTGTGCCGGGCTGCACCATCTGGATCAAAGACGGGTGCTCACCAATTTCGCCGGTTCCTTCTCCGACGTCAGCACCCTGGCCCACGAATTGGGCCACGGCTGGCACAACCGGTGCATGGCAGGGCTGCCGGACTGCATGACGGGCACCCCCATGCCCCTGGCGGAAACGGCCTCCATTTTTAACGAAACGCTGCTGGCGGCCTCCGTGCTGGCCCAGGCAGATAAGAAGGAGCGCTTTACCCTGCTGGAAGGAAACCTGATGGAGGTCACCCAGACCATCGTGGATATTTTCAGCCGGTATCTGTTTGAAACCGCCGTTATCGAACAGCGGAAGGAGCGCACCCTCTCCGTCGCGGAGCTCAAGCAGCTCATGCTGGACGCCCAGGATAAGACCTACGGGGACGGCCTGGATAAAAACGTCCGCCACCCCTATATGTGGGCCTGCAAGAGCCATTACTACAGCCCGGGCTATGCCTTCTACAATTTCCCCTACGCCTTCGGGCAGCTCTTCGGCATGGGGATGTTCGCCCAGTATCTGAAGCAGGGCCCCGCCTTCGTGCCCAAGTATAATCAGATGCTGCGCTCCTGCGGCGCCATGCCCGTCAAGGACGTGGCTGCTCAAATGGGCATCGACGTAGGCAGCAAGGCCTTCTGGGCCGAGGGCCTCAAGGTATATGAGGATGAGATCGACCAGTTCATTGCCCTTGCGGACGAACTGACAAACAAGTAAAGGAGCGGCACCATGCAGTCATTGAAAGCGCAGATACTGGAAATCCTCAGCGAGGATTGCCGCACGCCCCTGGAGCGCATCAGCGTTATGACCGGGGCGGAATTGGAAAAAGTGGCCCAGGCCATCGAGGAATTGGAGCGGGATCGGGTGATCCTGCAGTACTCTCCCGTCATCAATTGGGACCGCACCGATAAAGAACGGGTGGAAGCCATGATCGAGGTGAAGGTGACCCCCCAGCGGGATATGGGCTTTGACGCCATCGCGGGCCGCATTTACCGCTTTGAGGAGGTAAAAAGCGTGTTCCTGATGAGCGGCAGCTACGACCTGCTGGTGCTGGTAGAGGCCCGGACGCTGAAGGAGCTGGCCCTCTTCGTATCCGAAAAGCTGAGCCCTCTGGAATCCGTCACCGGCACCTCCACCAGCTTCGTGCTCAAGCGCTATAAGCAGGACGGCGTGATCTTCGTCGGCGAAACCACCGATAAGAGAATGGCGGTGTCGCCGTGAGCAGCCGTTTTATCTCCCCCCGGGTATCGTCGGTTCCCCCCAGCGGCATCCGCCGGTTTTTCGATATCGCCGGCACCATGAAGGATGCCATCTCTCTGGGCGTGGGCGAGCCGGATTTTGTGACCCCCTATCACATCCGCTCCGCCGCCATCGACAGCCTCCTGGATGGGGAAACCCAATACACCCCCAACCGGGGCCTGCTTTCCCTGCGAAAGGAAATCGCCGAATACCTGCGCATCCGCTTCCAGGTATCCTACGACCCGGAAAAGGAGATCCTGGTAACGGTGGGCGCCAGCGAGGCCATCGACCTGGCTCTGCGGGTGACCCTTCGGCCCGGGGACCAGGTGATCCTGCCCGATCCCGGGTACGTCTCCTATGCCCCCTGCGTCACCTTGTCCGGCGGCGTGCCGGTGCCCGTTCCCACCCGGGCGGAGGATGAATTCCGCATCACCGCCCAAGACATTGAAAACGCGGTCACCGAAAAGACCCGGGCCCTGATCCTCCCCTATCCCAATAACCCCACCGGGGCGGTGATGACGAGGGAAGAGCTTATCAGGATCGCGGCGGTGGCTGAAAAGCACGATCTGTTGGTGATCAGCGATGAAATTTACGCGGAGCTGACCTATCAGGGCGAAAAGATCGCCTTTTCCTCCCTCCCCGGCATGATGGAGCGCACCGTGCTCATCAACGGCTTTTCCAAGGCCTTCGCCATGACGGGCTGGCGGCTGGGCTATGCCTGCGGGCCTCAGGATTTCATCGGCGAAATGAATAAGATCCACCAGTACGCCATCATGTGCGCCCCCCGGCAGGGCCAGGTCGCCGGGCAGCAAGCGCTGAAAAAGAACAGGGAAAACGGCTACGAGGACGTGGAAACCATGCGCCGCAGCTACGATCGGCGCCGCCGGGTGATGCTGGACGCCTTCCGCAAAATGGGCCTTGACTGCTTTGAGCCCCGGGGCGCCTTTTACTGCTTCCCCTCCGTAAAGGCCACGGGCCTCACCAGCGAGGAATTCTGCACCAGGCTGCTTCGGGAGCATCGGGTGGTCTGCGTGCCGGGGGACGCCTTCGGCGCGTCGGGCCAGGGCCATATCCGCTGCTGCTATGCCACCGATCTGCAAAAGATGCTGGAGGCCTTTTCCCGAATGGAAAAATTCATTCAATCATTGTGATTTCAGGAGGATGCCATGCGCAGACTGTGGGCTTTTCTGGCAGCGCTGACTTTGGCTGCGTCCCTGTGCGGCCTTGCCGTGCAGGCGGAGGGCTGGGATGAGGAGGAAGAGATTTCCCTCTACAGCCTGGAAAACGTGCCGACGCCCCTGCCCGATCCCAACGCCACCCCCGCCCCTACCCCGGAGCCGGAGCCTACCCAGCCCCCCATCCTGCAGCCGGACGGCAGCCAGCTCATCACCATCACCGCCGTGGGCGATGTAACCATCGGCTACGACGTGGAGCATGAGCGCAAGGGCTACGGCCTGTTCGACAGGGAGCTGAGGAGCAACGACGGCGATATCAATTTCATTTTCCGCAATGTGAAGGCCATCTTTGAAGGCGACGATCTCACCATCGCCAATTTTGAAGGCGTGCTGGCGGACGATACCGTCACCGTCAAAAAGAAGGGCAACGGCAGCTTCCGCTTCGTGGGCGAGCCGAGCTACGCCCAGGTGCTTTCCAATAACAGCGTGGAAGCCGTCACCATGGAAAACAACCACATCGGCGATTTCGGGCAGGCCGGCATCGATTCCACCGCCAACGCCATCGAAAGCGTGGGCGTTGTCTGGAGCAATAAGGACCACATGGGCGTGTATGAGACCCAGGGCGTCCGAATCGGCATGCTGGCCTATCAGATCGTGCCGCCCCTGCAAAGCTACGAAATGCGAGCGGACGAACTGATGGTAAAAGTGGCAGAGGATATCGCCCTGGCCCGGCAGACCTGCGATATCGTCACCGTCAGCTTCCATTGGGGAAAAGAAAAGGATTACGCTCCCCGGAACAGCGGCGATTACCGCCAGATCGATCTGGGCCGCGCCGCCATCGACGCCGGAGCCGATCTGGTGCTGGGCCATCACAGCCACCGCATCAACCCTATCGAATGCTACAACGGAAAATACATCGTCTATTCCCTGGCGAACTGCTCCTTCGCCGGCAATAACCGGCCCGACGATATGAGCACCTTCATTTTCCAGGTGCGCTTCCGCATCAAGGACGGCGCTGCCGCCACCGATTCCTTCCGCATCATCCCCTGCCGCATTTCTTCCGTCAAAAAGGATAATAACCTCATCATCACCCCCTACACCGATCCCAAGGATATCGATACGGTGCTCAATAATATGCGGCTCAATTCCAAGGGCTTGGAATACGCGGTGGAAAAATACCCCCTGGAGTGGGAATAAACGGGCCTTTTTGATCGCAAACAGCTCAAAGGAGCGCACATATGATTTTCGGAAAGCACCTGAACCGTTATTATATCAAATACGGGTATCTGCTGCTGCTGGGCCTTCTTTCCCTGGTGACGGTGGATTATCTGCAGCTGGTGATCCCCAGCCTCTATCAAATGCTCATCAACGGCGTGAACCAGGGCTTTGTCACGGTGGATGGCGCCCAAATGCCCTTTAATATGGAATTCCTTCTGAACCGCGTCTGCATGCCCATGGTGTGGGTGATCCTCGCTATCGTGGCGGGGCGGTTCTTGTGGCGCATCATGTTTTTCGGCGCCGCCATCCGGGTGGAAACGGATCTGCGCAACGAGATGTTCGATCACGTCAGGTATTTGAGCCGGGAATATTACCAGGTCAATAAGGTGGGCAGCCTCATGAGCCTTTTCACCAACGACCTGGATACGGTGCAGGAGTGCTTCGGCTGGGGCGTTATGATGTTTTTTGATGCGCTGCTGCTGGGGGTGCTGGCGGTGACGAAGATGTTCCGCATGAACACCACCCTGTCGCTGCTTTCCATGATCCCCATGGCGCTTTTGCTTGCCTGCTCCACCGTGGTGGGCCGCAATATGAAGCGAAAATGGGATATCCGCCAGGCCGCCTTTTCCTCCCTGTCCGATTTTGCCCAGGAAAGCTTTTCCGGCATCGCGGTCATCAAGGCTTTCGTGAAGGAAACCAAAGAGCTGATGGCCTTCAAAAAAATCAACGTCAAGAACGAGGACGCCAACGTGGCCCACACCAAGGCCGCGGTGCTGCTGCGCATATTGGTGACCCTCTTTGTGGAAAGCGTCATATGCATCATCCTGGGCTACGGCGGGTATCTGGTGTATCAGGGCCGGTTCAACGCGGGCCAGCTGGTGGAATTCATCGGGTATTTCAACGCGGTGGTTTGGCCCATCATGGCGGTCAGCGAGCTCATCGATATGACCAGCCGGGGCAAGGCCAGCCTGGACCGGCTCAGCACCCTGCTGGACGCGGAGCAGAACGTAAAGGATCGGCCCACCGCCAGGGAATTGCCGCTTGTTCGGGGCGATATCGAATTCCGGCATTTGACCTTCCGCTACCCGGACGGGGAAATCGACGCCCTGAAGGACGTATCCTTTTTCATCAAAGCCGGGGAAAGCGTAGGCTTGGTGGGCAAAACGGGCAGCGGCAAAACCACCCTGGTGGATTTGATCCTGCGCACCTACAACGTGCCGGACGGCACCCTCTTTATCGATGGGCAGGACGTGAACGATATCACCATCCGTTCCCTGCGGGAGGGCTGCGCCTACGTGCCCCAGGATAACTTCCTTTTTTCCGATACCATTGAAAACAACATCGGCTTCGGCGTGGAGGAATATACCCGGGATTCCATCGCCCGGGCCGCCGCCCTGGCGGATGTGCACGATAATATTTCCGAGTTTCAGAAGGGCTACGATACCGTGCTGGGCGAGCGGGGCGTCACCGTTTCCGGCGGGCAGAAGCAGCGCATTTCCATCGCCCGGGCCCTGATGAAGAACGCCCCCATCCTGATCCTGGATGATTCCGTATCCGCCGTGGATACCAGGACGGAAAAGAATATCCTCTCCGGCCTCAGGGAAACGCGGAAGGGCAAAACCACCATCCTCATCGCCCACCGCATTTCCACCATCGAGGAAATGGATAAGATCCTCTTTATCGACGATGGAAAGCTCACCGCCGTGGGAAGGCATGAGGAGCTGCTGGAAAGCTGCCCTTCCTACCGCAAAATGGTGGAATTGCAGAAGCTGGAAGAGGAAGGGGGCGAAATGAATGCGTGATTTTCTGCCCATCCTCATCGTAGCCGCAATCATCGGCGTGTTTGCCGTGGGGTTCCTCATCGCCTTCCTTCGGGAAAAGAACAAAAAAGAATCCATGGGCTTTGACCGGCATATGCCGGATCAGGAGATCATCCGCCGCCTGCTCCGCTACGCCAAGCCCTATCGGGGCAGGTTCGTGCTGGTCTTTTTCATCATGCTCTTCTCCATCGTATATGACCTCATTTCTCCCCTGCTGGTGGGCCACATCGAGGAAACGGTGAAGGGTGCCTTTGAATTGCCTTACCTGTTCGCCATCGTGGCGGTTTATGCGGGCATCCTGATCGTCAGTTTGATCTGCACCTACGTCCAATCCATGGTGCTGCAGAAAACGGGGCAGAAGATCCTCTCCGCCATCCGGCAGGATACCTTCACCCACATCGAATCCCTCTCCCACGAGCAGCTGAATAACATCCCCGTGGGCAAGCTGGTGACCCGGGTCAGCAACGATCCCAACGCCATTTCCTTCATGTTCACCAATATCCTCATCAACCTGATCAAAAACGTGATGGTGATTTTCGGGGTGCTGGGGGCCATGCTGTCGCTGAACACAGCGCTGACGCTGATGGTGATGTGCTTCGTTCCCTTCGTGGTGCTTTTCACCATCATTTTCCGCAAATTCTCCCGGAAGGTGCACCGCTCCGTCAACGATGCCACCACCGATATCAACACCTACCTTTCCGAAAACCTCTCCGGCATGAAGATCACCCAGATCTTTAACCGGGAGGACCGCAAGATGGCGGATTTCATGGTGAAGAGCGATCAGCTGAAAAAGGCCAAGTACGCCCGGATGCTGGTGTTCGGCATTTTCCGGCCCCTGGTGTATATGCTCTATATTTCCTGCACCCTTTGCCTCTTTTTCATGGGCGGCAGGGCGGTGATCCTGGGCCAGGCCCCTCTGGGCCAGGTCATCACCTCCGGGGTCATCGTCACCTTCTATATGTATATCTCCCGGTTCTTTAACCCCATCCAGACCCT
>CAJOPV010000104.1 GCA_905236495.1 uncultured Christensenellaceae bacterium | reverse complement strand
CCCACAACCTGCTGAAGCGGGACGTGGACTACGTGGTGCAGAACGGGCAGGTCATCATCGTGGACGAGTTCACCGGCCGCCTGATGATCGGCCGCCGCTATTCCGAAGGCCTGCACCAGGCGATCGAGGCCAAGGAGCACGTGAAGGTGGAGCGGGAGAGCAAGACCCTGGCCACCATCACTTTCCAGAACTACTTCCGCATGTACCGCAAGCTCAGCGGCATGACCGGTACCGCCAAGACGGAGGAGGCCGAATTCCAGGGCATCTATCGCCTGGACGTGGTGGTGATCCCCACCAACAAGCCCATGATCCGCAAGGACATGAACGACATGATCTACACCACCAAGAAGGGCAAATATCAGGCCGTGGTGGAGGAGATCATCAAACGCCATCAGACGGGCCAGCCCGTGCTGGTGGGCACGGTATCCGTGGAGGTCAGCGAGCTCATCAGCCGCATGCTGGAGCTGCGGGGCGTGGAGCACGAGGTGCTCAACGCCAAGCACCACGCCCGGGAGGCCTCCATCGTGGCCCAGGCGGGTCACTACGGGGCCGTCACCATCGCCACCAACATGGCGGGCCGCGGCACGGATATCCTGCTGGGCGGCAACCCGGATTTCCTGGCCCGGCGCACCATGCGCCAGGAGGAGATCCCCGAGGAGATCATCGAGGCCGCCACCGGCTTTAACGAAAACGTATCCGACGAGGTCCTTCAGGCCCGGAAGCATTACCAGGAATTGAAGGCCGAATACAAAAAGACCACCGACGTGGAGCACGATAAGGTGGTGGCGGTGGGCGGCTTGCACATCATCGGCACCGAGCGCCACGAATCCCGCCGCATCGATAACCAGCTCCGGGGCCGCGCCGGGCGCCAGGGGGACCCGGGCTCCAGCCAGTTCTTTATCGCCCTGGAGGACGATCTGATGCGTCTCTTCGGCGGCGAACGCATCCAACCCCTCATCGAACGCGTGGGCATGGATGAAAATACGCCCCTGGAAGCGGGCATGCTCACCAAGCAGATCGAGTCCGCCCAGAAGCGGGTGGAAAGCCGCAACTACGAGATCCGCAAGCACGTGCTGCAATACGACGATGTGATGAATCAGCAGCGCGGCGTCATCTACGGGCAGCGCCAGCAGGTGCTTCGGGGCGAAGACATGCAGGCCGTCGTCGTCACCATGCGGGACGCCCTCATCGACGAAAGCTGCACCCGCTTCCTGTCCGGCGAAAGCAGCAGGGAATGGGATTGGAACGGCCTCAGGGATTACCTGGAGCGCCTGTGTGTTCCCGCCGGCACTGTGGATGCCAACCGGGAAGCGCTGCTTTCCGGCACGAAGGAGGAGGCCGCCTCCTTCTTCAAAAAATCCGCCGCCCGGTTCTATGAGGAGCGGGAGGCCGCCATCCGGGAAATGGGCATCGATATGCGGGAACTGGAGCGGGCCATCCTGCTTCGGGCCGTGGATCTTCGCTGGATCGACCACATCGACGCCATGGATCAGCTGCGGGACGGCATCGGCCTGAGGGCCTACGCCCAGCGGGATCCCGTCAACGAATACAAGCTGGAATCCTACGATATGTTTGAGGAAATGGTGCACCTGATCCGGGAGGATACCGTGCGCCGCCTGTATCAGCTCAAAATCGAGCGTGCCTCCACCCAGCGCCAGGCCGTGGCGCGGCCCACCGTGGCCCGGGGCGCCTCGGAGGGCCCCGTCAGGGTAGGCCTCGCCCGGCCCACCGCCAACCGTCCCGCCCCCCAGACCCCCGTGAAGGTGGGCAAAAAGATCGGGCGCAACGATCCCTGCCCCTGCGGCAGCGGCAAGAAATACAAGAACTGCTGCGGACGGAACTTGGGGAACGAACCGTAATGGGCCGCTGTCAGCCGCCCGCGCTATCTCACACCCACGATCCCATAAGGAGAGACAAGTATGATTCTGGCATTGGAACAATTCACCCCCCGTTTGGACAGCCTGCGTTCCCAGCTGACGGAGATCGCCGGCGGCCTGCATATTGACGATATGGAACGGGAACTGACGGAACTGCACGAGGAAATGAACGCCGAGGGCTTTTGGGATAACCTGGAGCGCTCCACCCTGGTGAACCGCCGCATCGCCAACCTGGAGGGCCGCATCAAGCATTACCAGTCGCTGCTCTCCGGCTGCGACGACGTGGAAACCATGATCGACCTGGCAAACGAGGAAAACGACGACAGCATGGTGGAGGAGATCGAAGCCGAATTGGGCCGTCTGGAAAAGGAGACGGAGGCTCTGGCCCTGGAAACGCTGATGCGGGGCAAGTATGACGATAGGGACGCGGTTTTGTCCCTTCACGCCGGGGCCGGCGGCACCGAGGCCCAGGACTGGACCAGCATGCTCTATCGCATGTACACCCGCTACTGCGAGCGGATGGGCTTTACCGTAAAGCTGCTGGACCTTCTGGACGGGGACGAGGCGGGCATCAAATCCGTCACCTTCGAGGTCACCGGCGATCACGCCTACGGTTACCTCCGGGGCGAAAAAGGGGTGCACCGGCTGGTGCGCATTTCTCCCTTTGACGCCAACGCCCGGCGGCATACCTCCTTCGCTTCCCTGGACGTGGCCCCCATGCTGGAGGACGACGACAGCGAAATCGAAATCGATATGAAGTATGTCCGGGTGGATACCTACCATTCCTCCGGCGCCGGCGGGCAGAACGTGAACAAGACCTCCTCCGCCGTCCGCATGACCTATGTCAAGGACGACGTCACCATCGTGGTCTCCTGCCAGACGGAGCGGGATCAGGTGCAGAACCGCGCCACCTGCATCAAAATGCTCAAAGCCCGGCTGCTGGAGCTGAGAGAGCGGGAAAAGGAGCAGGAAATGGCGGATATCAAGGGCGAAATGAAAAAGATCGAATGGGGCAGCCAGATCCGCTCCTACGTCTTCCAGCCCTACACCATGGTGAAGGATCACCGCACCGGCTTTGAATCCGGCAACATCGACGACGTGATGGACGGCAACCTGGAGGGCTTCACCACGGCGTACCTGAAGATGCAGTAAGGGACGGTTGATCCAGCGGGAGGGCCTTTCTTTCAAGAGAGAGAAAGGCCCTCCCGCACCCTCCCAATGAAAGCTGATCCGGGATCAAACGCATCTCGTATATAGCGGTATATTTCCCGTGAAAGAGAGAAGAATGTGAAAAGAATCCTGTATTTCCTCCTGGGCTTTATTGCCCTTCTTTCCCTGCTGTGCTCCATCGCGGCCTCCTGCGTCACCAACGGCGCGCTGCTGAAACAGGGGTTTTTGGCCTATGCCCAAACGGGGCATCTGAATGTGCCCGCCTCCCGTTACGGCGATTACGCGGCAGCCGTGTCCGATTATCTGGACGGGAAAACCGATCTGCCCCGGGTATCCGCTGAAAGCAAAATGATCCCGGCCTTTTCCGACAAGGAAAACGCCCACCTTGCCGACGTGCGCCGCATCGTTGCCTGCCTCAAATGGATCCGCTGGATCGGGGGCGGCGGGGTGATCGCCGTAATTGCCGGTCTGTACCTGACATCCAGGGATCGGCAAAAGCTGTTATCCTCCCTGGCGCGGGGCTTCGCCCTGGCGGCCCTGGCGCTTTTGATGCTGGCAACCGTTCTTGCGGTCTGGGGCGCGGTGAATTTCAACGGCCTATTCTGGACCTTCCATCAGCTGGTCTTTCCCAACGACCTGTGGCTTTTGAACCCGAATACCGATCTGCTAATGGCCCTGATGCCCCTGCCCTTCTTTTCCTGGTACGCCGGGGAGATGGCAAAATCCCTGCTGCCCGTGCTGGGGCTCATGGCGCTGCTCATCATCGCCTGGCTGAGAACGTCAAAGGAAGCAAAAGCATGAATTATCTGGAGCAAAGCAGGGCTGCCCTGAAGCAGCTGCAGACCCGGGAGCATATCCGCATCCTGGCTGTTGAATCCAGCTGCGACGAGACCGCCGCCGCCGTGGTGGAGGACGGGCGCAGGATCCTCTCCAACGCCGTTTTTACCCAAATCGATCTTCACGCCCTCTACGGCGGCGTGGTGCCGGAGATCGCCAGCCGGGCCCACGTGGAAAAGGTGGATCGGATGGTGGATCAGGCTCTGAAGGACGCGGGCATGACGCTGCACGAGGTCGATGCCGTCGCCGTCACCTGCGGCCCCGGGCTGGTGGGGGCGCTGCTGGTGGGGGTCAGCTGCGCCAAGGCCCTGGCCTTCGCGGCGAACAAGCCCCTGATCGGCGTCAATCACATCGAGGGCCATATCTGCGCCAATTTCCTGACCCATCCCGATCTCAGGCCCCCCTTCGCCTGCCTGGTGGTTTCCGGGGGCCACAGCCACCTGTTTTCGGTGGAGGATTACGGCGTATTCCGCATCCTGGGCCAAACCCAGGACGACGCGGCGGGGGAGGCTTTCGATAAAGCCGCCCGGGTGCTGAATATCCCCTATCCCGGCGGGCCGCTGCTGGATAAGCTTTCGGAGGAGGGCGATCCTCACGCCCTGCCCCTCCCCCGGCCCAAGACGGAGGGCCGGTACGATTATTCCTTTTCCGGCCTGAAAACGGCCTTCATCAACGCCGTTCACAACGCCCGGCAAAAGGGCGAAGAGATCCGGGACGCCGATCTGGCGGCCTCCTTCCGGGCCGCGGTGGTGTCCCAGCTGACGGATCGGGCCATGCTGGCGGCAAAGGAGCTGGGCTTAAGCAAAATGGCGCTGGCGGGGGGCGTATCCGCCAACAGGCTTCTGCGGCGGGAAATGCAGCGGGCCTGCGACGAAATGGGCATCCCGCTGTACATGCCCGCCCTGTCCCTGTGCGGGGACAACGCCGCCATGATCGGCTCGGCGGCCTATTATCACCTGCTGCGGGGCGAGATCGCCGGGCTGGAGCTCAACGCCCGGCCCGCCCTGCGGCTGACCGTATGAACGAGGAGAGAAGATATGAGCAGACTGGGAGATTTGATCCGTTTGGAGCGTACCCGCCAGGGCTTGACCCACAAACAGGTGGCGAAAAAGTGCGGCGTCAGCGATAAATACCTGATGGAAGTGGAGGCCGGCACCCGGATCATTGCCGATGATCAGGCCCGCCGCATCCTGAAAACCATGGGGCTTCGGGAGCAGACCGAGGCGGATTTTACCCTGGATGATATCGCCGCCACGGTGGATCTGCAGTCCGCCGTGCCCCGCATCCAGCAGGCGGCAGAAAAGAAGAAAGCAGAAAAAAAGCCGGAGCCCGCTGCGGAGACCGATCCCGGCGTATCCGGCTCCATCTGGCTGGACGCCCTGTCCGGCGTGCTCAAGCACGTGCCCGTGTATAACGCCGTGATGAAGGAGGTGGGCCATCGGCTGCTGCCCATCACCAACGGCAAGATCGAGGGCGCGGCGCCGGATAAGGTGTTTTATTTCATGGCCCCGGATAACGACCTGCGGGGCTTTCGCATCCAGCGGGGCGACCTTTTGCTGGTGGTGCCCGCCCAGGCCGCCATCGACGGGGCCATCATGCTGCTCCAGACCCCTCGGGGCCGAGTGCTGCGGAAGGTGAAGCGGGTCAACGATTACCAGGCCATGCTGCAAAAATACGATGAAAGCTTTGAAAGCGAAATCCATAATTTCAACGAGCTCACATTCGTGGGCCGCTGCGTGCGCCTGGAGGCGGAGTTATCCTGAGGAGGGCCTATGAACCAGCAGGAAAGATGCCTGTATTTGATCCGGGCGCTGCAAAAGGAAATGCCGGAATATCAGGACGCGCCTATCCCCGCCCTGCCCGGCAGGCGCTGGCAGCTCCTGCGGGGCCTCTTGAACGTCCGTCCACCCATGCCCGCCGGGGAGGAGTTTTTGCGGGTACAGGATGCATTCCTGCGGCAAATGACGGCGGAAAAGGGCATCGTGGATGCCGCCGGCCTGCCTCCCTGCCCCCGGAACTCGCGCATCGCCCTCTGGCAGGGGGATATCACGTCCCTTCGCTGCGGCGCCATCGTCAACGCCGCCAACAGCCGGCTGCTTGGCTGCTTTTCCCCCAATCACGGCTGCATCGACAATATCATCCACACCATGAGCGGCGTGCAGCTCAGGCTTTGCTGCAACGGCATCATGGCCGCCCAGGGCCATGAAGAGCCCACGGGCCGGGCCAAGATCACCCCGGCCTATAACCTGCCGTGTCAGCATGTGATCCACACCGTGGGGCCCATCGTCTATGACCGGGTGACGCCGGAAAAGGAACGGGAGCTTTCCTCCTGCTATGAAAGCTGCCTGGCCCTGGCAGCGGAAAACGGCGTACGATCCATCGCCTTCTGCTGCATCTCCACCGGCGTTTTCCGCTTTCCCCCGGATCGGGCCGCCCGGATCGCCGTGGAAACGGCGGAAGCCTTCCTGCATCGGGATCAGCGCCTTGAGCAGGTGATCTTCAACGTGTTCAAGGACAGCGATCTGAGCATCTACCAATCCCTGCTCGGGCAATCATAAAGGGGCCGCGGAGGCCCCTCAGACTGTCAGCAAAGTACCCCGGGATGCATCGAAGGGGCCCCTTCGATTGAAATCCGCAGGGCCGGGTTTGCCGGCCCGAGGAGCGGTCCTTGACCGCTTCCTATATCAATTTCTGACCGAAAAATGAGCCTTTTCGGGCATGTTTTGCCCGGAAAGGCCATTTTTCAAGAAATTGATGCTCCATCGAAAGACTGCTTCAGCTGGCTTTCGATGGCAGAGCATTGACATTGTCGATGCTCTGAAGAGGCCGCGGAGGCCCCTTTTTATTGTTCCTTTTTATCCCGCCAGATGGCGTGCAGCATGGCGATCACGTTGAACACTTCCCCCAGAAAGCCCCCCAGCGCGCCGATGCCCACATGCCCGTTATAGAGGAGCCAGGAGGCGCTGTCAACCATTTTCACCCGGCGCAGAGCGATCATATCGGTATGCACGAAAGCGTAGGTGCCAAAGAACGCGCCGACGACGGGGATCAGGCTCCACAGGCTGTCGGCCAGGGAAGGATGATGCAGCGTCACAAACAGGATGTACGCCCCTGCGCACCCCACGCAGATGCCGTAATACAGCTTCTTCCGCTGCTCCTTCGTCCAATTTTCCGCCTTCAGAAAGGCCAGGCACCGCACCAGGAACACCGCGTTCAGGTAAATGCCCATACCGCCCCCGGAAAACACGTAGCTGAACATGTGAAAGCAGGTGCCCGCCGTATGCAGGATCAGCAGCGTGCGCTTTTTCCGGGCGTGAAAGGCAATGATATTGAACACCATCCCGATCAGGCTCAGGATGGTGCCGTAATACTCGCGCTTCAAGCCGTTATCCGCCTTTCAGATTTGGATTTACACGGAAACTTGATCCTTGTGCGGGATCGTCCCCTCCTCCGGCCCGCTTCGCGGGAAAGCCGGAGGCGGAGGGCCGGGGGGTCAAACCCTGGCTGTTTCCATGAAAAACTAAGATTTATCCTTGTAAGCCTCTGGACTGGCGGTCCATATCCTCGATGACGATATCGTGGATTTCGCCCAGGGTGGAGCAGTATGCCAGCACCTCCCAGGGCGTGTTGGTATGGAAGTGGATCTTGATGAGCTCGTCGTCGCCCACCACCAGCAGGCAATCGCCCTTCAGGTTTTCCAGAAAATAATCCCGGATCACGTCCTCGTCCAGGTCATGGCCTTCGATGAGCAGTTGGGTATCATAGCGGGGATCGATCATGGTTGGTTCCTTCCTTTCGATGATTCAATGGCGATCCGGGTGCGGTTCACATCCCCGGACAGAATCTTCTTAATGGGATACCGGGCGTTGGCGATGAACACCTCCACCCCCGTCTTCGCGGAGCGCAGGGCGAATTCCAGCTTGGCCCCGGCGCCGTTGGCCCCCTGGCGGGACGCGCCCACGCAGTGGCTCTGCCATTCCCGCACCTGCCGTTCCAGCTCCCCGGCGCTGGGGGCGGTGATTTCCCGCACCAGGGTATCCGGGGCGTTGGGATCGGCGTAGATGCCCTCGGTGGAAGTGAGCAGGATCAGTTTTTTCGTTTGCACCAGCTCCGCGATCACCTCGGCGGTTTCGTCGTTATCCACGCATTCCACTACCGGCTTTTCCGGGTGGCTGGCCTGGTAGGAGGCCAGCTCCATCTTCCTGTTTTCCTCGTCGCTGACGCAGTCGTTATAATTGACGATGGGGATGGCCCCCTGGGCCGCCGCCCGCTGCAAAAGGCCGTAGAGATGCTGGCGCTTCTGGGGATCGTTAAAGTGGTTATGCTCCACCAGCACCTGCCGCACCCCGTATTCCGGGCGGATGAAGCGGCGATACGTCTCCATCAGGATGGCCTGGCCCTGGGCGGAGTAATCCGTCTTGGTCTGCTCCGGCTCCCCGTCCAGGGCCCGGCCCGTGCGCTTCAGATAATCCAGCCGCCCGATCTCCGTAGCCCCGGAGGATACCAGCAGCATCCCGGGGCGAAGCTCGCTGCTCAGCCGGGCGAAGATATTATAGTCGATATCGTTGTCCTCCCGGCGGATCAGCGCCATGGAGCCGATTTTGATAACCAGTTCAATGCCGCCCATAGTTCCTCCCGTCACAGCGCAGCCCGAATGGCGGCGAGCAGTTCGTCGTATTCCTCAAAGGCGGGCAGTTCCGGGTGATCCAGCTTGATCTGCTGGGTGCTGCGGAACAAAAAGCCCGCTTTGCTGGCCTGGATCATGCCCAAGTCGTTGTAGCTGTCCCCGGCGGCGATGGTATCAAAGCCCACGGACTGCAGCGCCCGCACCGTAGCCAGCTTGCTCTTTTCCACCCGCATGCGATAGCCCGTCACAGCGCCGTCCTCCCCGACCTCCAGGGTGTTGCAGAAGATGGTGGGCCAGCCCAGCTTTTTCATTAAGGGCGCGGCAAACTGGGTAAAGGTATCGCTCAGAATGATCACCTGGGTGATTTCCCGCAGCTGATCCAGGAATTCCCGGGCGCCGGGCATGGGATCGACGGTTTCGATGACCCGACGGATCTCATTCAGGCCCAATCCGTGCTCCTTCAAAATGCCCAGCCGCCACTTCATCAGCTTATCGTAATCCGGCTCGTCCCGGGTGGTGCGTTTCAATTCGGGAATGCCGCTGGCCTTGGAAAAAGCGATCCATATTTCGGGCACCAGCACGCCCTCCAGGTCCAGGCAAACGACGTTCATGGGCTTCCCTCCCCGTCTCAATGTCCCCCTTGTTATACCATATTCACCCCATTTTTTCAATAGCGAAAGCCGATTCTCCTTTCCCCTCTTGCCTTTTCCCCGAAAACGGTGATACAATGTTCCCGGAAAGGAGAGAGGCGCCATGCATATTCCCAT
>CAJOPV010000103.1 GCA_905236495.1 uncultured Christensenellaceae bacterium | reverse complement strand
CTGGGGCAGGCACACGCAGCAGAGCATCACCCCGGGCCGGGATTTTTTCATGCCGATTTGCACGGTGTAGGCGTCCCGGGCCCCGGCGTCCATGAGCATCCGGCAGGCGTAGGCCAGATCCTCCCCGGTCATATCGTCCAGGTTGCATTCCAGCTTTACGATCTTTTCCGTTTCCGCTTCGCTTTCCCCTAAGAAGGCCCGCAGGCAGTTGGCCCGTTCAAAATCCTTGGTGCCCATGCCGTAGCCGATCTTTTCCGCCGTCATCAAAGGCCGATCCCCGAAGGAAGCGGCAAAATGCCGAAGCAGCGCCGCCCCGGTGGGGGTGCAAAGCTCCCCTTCGATTTCCCCGCCATAGGTCGGCGCGCCGCTTAAAATCAGCGCCGTGGCGGGAGAGGGCACCGGCAGGATGCCGTGGGCGCAGCGCACGTATCCGCTCCCCACCTGAACGGGAGAACAGACGATTTGATCCGCCCCGATCTCCTCCATCAGCAGGCACACGCTCACCACGTCCGTCACCGCGTCCAGGGTGCCCACCTCGTGAAAATGAATATCCGTGATCGCCTTCCCGTGCACCCGGCTTTCCGCCTCCGCGATCAATCGGTAAACCGCCAGGGCGTCGCTTTTCACCCGGTCGCTGACGGGCAGCCCCCGGATCAGGGCCTCGATATCCTGGGGAGAGGCGTGGTGGTGATGATGATGGTGCTCCTCATGGTGATGGGCTTCTTCGTGGTGATGATGGCCTTCTTCGTTATGAGGAGGACGCCCGTGGTCGTCCTGGCTGTGCTCCTCTTCCCCATGCACTGTCACCCGGATGTGGGTGCCCATCACGCCGCATTTTTCGCTTTTTTCGGCCTGCACCCCCACCCCGGGCAGCCCCAGACCGTTGATTTTTTTAAGGAAAGCTTCCCTGTTTTCGATCAGCTCCAGCAGCGCCCCGGTGAGCATATCCCCCGCCGCGCCCATGCCGCATTCCAGATACAGCGTTTTCATGCTTCCGTTTCCCCATTTCCATTTTATTCCATTATATATTATCCCATCGAACGGGCTTTGTCAATCCATCGTCTTTCGCCAAAGGAATAGGGTATCATCGCACAGGAAAATCGAAGGCCGTTTGAAAGGGCTCTCCCAGCAGCTTATAATGCCACCATTCCTTTTGAAAGCTGCGAAAGCCGTTTTCCTCCATCACCGTTTTCAGCAGCAGCCGGTTGCCTTCCTGTTCCTCCGTGATCCCCGCTGCTCCGTGCCAGGAAAGCTTTCCAAAGTAATCGAAGCCCGTGCCCATATCCAGGGGGTTCCCCTCCAGATCGGTCAGGGTCATATCGATGGCGCTGCCCCGGCAATGGGAGGAATTGGAGGCGATATATTCCTCATCCAGCAGCGTTTGCTTCTTTTTGATCTCGGGGTAAAACTCCGCCTGCATCCGGGTGTCCTCCCCGTCCCGGGCCCAGCGCTGAAAATGCTTCACCGCCCGCTGAGGCCGATAGGCGTCAAACACCATGATCCTGTACCCCATCTGCCGGAACTGATCCGCCGCATTCCGCAGCTTATCCGCCGCCGCCCGGGTCAGGATCGCGTAGGGCGCTTCGTAGCCGTCGATCACGTCCCCCACGAAATTGTGGGTGCCGGCGTAGCGCATATCCAGTATGATATCGGGAATCGCCTCATGCAGATAGCAAAAGCCCTCGGGAAGCTCGTGGGCAGGCAGCGTTCTCGCGTCCTCCTCCGCTGTGCCAAGAGGCGCAAGCATCAGAATCAGCGCCGCCAGCAGGGCTTTACAGCGTATTGTCATAGGTGAATTTCACCTCCAGGGGGTGGCCCCACAGATAGTAGGTGACGTATATTTCCCGCACTGGGCTGGGGGTCCCCTCCGTGAGAAGCACGCACCACACATCCCTGGTGGCTCCCGGCGCGATATCCGCTTCCCCTTCCTCGCCGTAAAACAGCACGTCCCCCGCGGCAGGGGAAATCTGCATTTCCACCATTTCCGCGGTCACCAGCCCAGTATTCCTGAGCCGCAGGGTATAGATATAATAGCTGTAATTCCCCGCCGGTCCCAGGGCACCGTTTTTCAGCTTGGTGCCCATCAGGCTCTGGCGCTCCACCGCGGTGCGCAGCGCCTCGAACTCGGCGGCCTTATCCGTCGCCGCCACGGTCTGCAGGCCCTTGCCGATGATCTCCAGATCGGTGTGAAACAGCCCCCAGCCGATCACGCCGCCCACGGTCAGCACCAGCACGATCATGGTGATCGCCGCCGTCTTCATTGCTTTTTCTCCTATTCCATATTGGATAATATCTGGTTCATTTCCTGGATCATTTCCGCGTCCTTCAAGCGGAATTTGAATTCCACCCGGCGGGAGGCATCCTTGTTCACGGTACCGTCCGCGTTGTAGATCAGATCGGAGAAGCTGCGGCCCTTGGCGGTCAGAAGCTTTTGCAACTGGCTCACCTGGCGGCTGCTGAGGTTCAGCTGGGTCAGGCAGTATTCCGCCACGGACAGGGCCCGGTTCTGGCTCAGCTTCAGGTTCGTCATATAGCTCCCCTGATCGTCAGTATGCCCCTCGATGATGATTTCACCCACGAAATCGGCGTATTCCGGGCGCATCAGCACCTCCAGATACACAGGCAGGAACCGGGAAAGCAGCTGCCGCCCTTCTTCCTTGATGTTGTAGGAATTGGAATCGAAAAACACCGTGCTTTCCAGCGTGATATCGCCGGTGGCGCTGTCAACCGAGGCGCTGAGGTTGGCCTGGCGCAGGGCCTTCGTCAGCTCCTGAATGATCTGGGACCTGACGCCGATCATATCGTCGATGCGGCGCTGATAGGTCAGCATTTCCGCCTTCTGATTATTGAGCACCGTCTGCATGGCGGCTAATTTATCCGCCTGCTCCGCCAATTGAAGCTGCAGCAGGGCCTGCTCCTCTTCCTTGGTTTTCAGGGCGGTTTGGGCTGCGTGCAGGTCGTTTTCCTGCTGATCCAATTGGATCTGGATGGCTGCCAGCTCCTCCTGCTTGCCCATGAGGGTCACGTTGGCTGCCTCCAGCTCCTCTTCCCTTTGCACCAGGGTAATCGTGGCTTTATCCAATTCCGCCTGCTGCTCGTTCAGCTGCTGGGTCTTGATCGCCAGCATGCTGTAATACTGATACACGCTATAAACGACAGCCAGCACGAACACCAGCAAAAGCGACGCCATCATATCCGAATAGGAGATCCAGTGGGCCCCGTGATCCCCGCCCCGGGAGGCCCGGCTGCTCCTTCTTTTCAGGGCCAGCATATCAGGCGCCCTCCCGGTTCATGGCCTTCGTCAGATCGGTCACCGCCCGCTGCAATTGGGAAATGGCCGAGGCGCACGCTTCCGTCTCCTTTTGCAGACGCGCTCCCTGGCCCGGGACGCCGTCGGCGGCGGCCTTCAGGTCGTCCAGCTTATCCTGCAGCGCTTTCAGGACGCTGGTGATGTTTTCGTCAAACATGCCCATGGATTTGCCGAAGGCGGCGGACAAATCATCCACAAAATCCGAATAAGTCTCGGAAAGCCTGCGGCTGCTGTCATCCAGACGGGCGGAAATATCCCCCGCCGCGTGAAGCGCCGCACCGCTTTGCTCCTGCACCGCCGTCAGCACCCTGCCGCTCCAGTCGGCATATTCCCGCATGGAGGCGTTCAGCGTCTGCTGGGCGGACT
>CAJOPV010000102.1 GCA_905236495.1 uncultured Christensenellaceae bacterium | reverse complement strand
GAAGGAAGAATCCTCCTCCGCCGGCGTCCGCCGCATCAAGGCCACCATCGGGCGGCAGGCTTAAGGGACGGGAAACGAAGAAAACGGGAGCAGGGGGAAACCCCAGCGCATCAATTGGCTGTATAAAAGCATTTCCGGGCATCTTTGCCCGGAAACGCTTTTTTATTTGTAAAAATCACCGCTGTTCAGGCCGAAGAGCGCCCAGAAGGCGAGGCCTGCGCCGGAGGAAGAATCCTCCTCGTGGGGGAGATTGTCGCCGTATTGGTAATACATGCCGTTTTCCATGCGGAAAACATTGCAGCTGTCCGTCGCCATTTCCAGGGTGACGGTGCGGCCGTTGATCAGCGTCAGCGTCAGCTTCCCGTCAAAGGCGCAGGCAGTGGCGAAGCATGGGTGGCTGTGGGACAGGAGGGCCCCCAACTCCGCAAGGGCGGCGGGATCGGCGAGGGGATGGGCGGCGCCGTCCGGGGAGGTCACCTCCGCCTGGGCGACGTACATGAAATCAGCGGGGTAGAAGGCGGCGTCCCGGGCCTGGGCAGCGCCTTGGGGGTCGTGAATCCAGCCCGCCGCACCCCGCAGGCCAATGCACAGCCATTCGCCCTCTGTTTTCAGGATGGGATAGCGTTCGTCCCGGTCCAGCAGGGCGATCTGATAGGCGCTTTCGCTGTTCCAGGCTCGAACGGCGGTGGCAGCGTCGGTCTTATACCAAGCGGGATCCACGATCACGTAGTCCGCCTTGACCCAGCCGGCCCGGCCCCCGTTTTCAGAGGGGAAGCAATCCAGCCAGCCGTCCATATAGCTCTGAGAGGAGAAAACGTCCCCCGCCTTCAGGGTGCGCACCGCCTTGGAGGAGGCGCTCCAGCTTTCCCGCACCGTCAGGCTCTGGCACAGCACCACCGCTTCAAACCCGATCTGCCCCGGCCCGAAAGCGGGGATTACCTCCGCCCCGGCGCGCCATGCAGGCAGCAGCATAGCAAGCAGCAATCCCGCCGCGATCAGCTTTTTCTTCATCTGTTTCCCCTCCGTTCATCCCTTGTTCAACGATTCAACGTATCAGCACGGACTATTCTTGCAAAAAAAGAAATAGTAGTGAACCCGATGGCTTTTCTTGGAAAGAGGGTGCGGGGGAAAACCGTTCTTTGAGCCCCAAAGAACGGGTTTCCCCCGCTTATGATCCATTTACAGGTCTATCCCCGGCAGGGCGGTGACGGTGCGGACGAAGGTGGCGTTCAGGTGGCGCATCAGGCCCTGCTGGGGCTGATTGCGGCGGAACACGTGGGTGAACATCATGGTGACGCCCCGCTGCCGAAGCAGGGCGGAAGCCGCGCCGATGAGCTGCTTTGCCATGCCCTGGCGGCGGTAATCGCTGCGGGTATAGACCATGAGCAGCGTGGCGTTGGCCCCCGCGCCGGTGACGATGCATTCGCACACGGGCAGAGTGCCCCGGTAAAAGCCCAGGGCCATGAAGTGCTGCTGCTGCTGCCACAATTGCAGGTAATCCCGGGTGATGGGCTGGATACGCTGGGCGTTGATCCTGCCCAGGAATGCGTTCTGGGACATTTCATCTGCCAGGGGCACGGAGGCGAAGCTCAGCCCCATGGGGGCCTGGGGCACCCCTGCCGGGGGCAGGAAGCGGTACATATCCTCCCCGTCGTCGTTCTTGAGGCCGCAGGATTCGTAAAAGCGCAAAAGCTCCAGGTTTTCGGGGGGCACCTGGGCGTAGAGTCGGGCGGGCAGATTGGGGGTCTGGGCCCGGAGCAGCTCCGACCGCGCCAGCAGCGCGCCGAACACCAGCGCCCGGGCGGAGGGCTGGCAATCGATCTGCAGGAAGAAATGATTGGGCCGCTCGGGGTACATTTCCCCCTGGAAAAACTGCATCACATAGCCGGTGCCAAGCTGCACCTGCTGATCGTTGGCGACAAAGAACACGTTTTCCGGCGCCACGCCCTGGAAGGGCGCCTGAGGATGGGTCAAACGCATATGATTCCCCTATCTTTTCTGAGTATTATTGCCATTCGATGCCGGCGTAGTGGGTGCTGGGCGTCAGGTCATACACCACCCGGCGCACCTGGGGCACCGAGCGCATGATCTGCTCCACAGCCGCTTCCGTCACGTCGTAGGGCAGCCGGGCGGCGTAGGCCAGGCTCTGCTCGCTGGCGTGGACCGCCCGCAGGCAGATCACCGCGCCGCTTTCATCCTCCGGCATGGGGCAGAGCACCGCGAAGTATTGCCACAGCCGCTTTTCCGCGCCGCTGCGCCGTACCTCGCCGCGGAAAATCTCATCCGCCTTCCGCAGCACGGCAAGCCTTTCTTCCGTCACTTCTCCCAGGATGCGCACCGCCAGCCCGGCGGCGGGAAAATCCTGCCGGCTCATCAGATCGCCGGGCACGGAAAGGAAATCCCCCACGTGGCGAATTTCATCCTTGAACAGCTCCCGCACCGGCTCGATGACGGGGAGGGAGGCGTCCAGGGTGGGCCGATCCTGCCGGGGGGAAAACATGATATCGTTGGAGCTGGTGCCCCGGAACAAAACCTCCGCGGGGCCCAGCAGCGGGCGCTCCTCATTCAGCACGGCCTGCAGCGTATCGGCAATGATCCGGCGCTTGGCCCGGGGGTCCGATACGCCGCGCAGGGCGGACAGGAAGCGCTCCTCCGCCCGGACGAAGCGAACGTCCATGCCGATCTCATCCCGGTAAAAGGCCAGGATGGCCTCCGCCTCTCCCTGGCGAAGCAAGCCCGTATCCACGAACAGGCATTTCAGATTCCTGCCCAGGGCCTTGAAGGCCAGCAGCGCGGTGACGCAGCTGTCCAGCCCCCCGGTGAGGGCGCACAGCGCCCTGCCGCCGCCGACGATCCGCTTGATCTCCTCCACGGCCTGGGCGGTGAAGGCGTCCTCATCCCACCAGGTGGTGCAGCAGCATACGTTCAGCGCGAAGTGCTTCAAAAGCAGCGCCCCTTCGGGGTCCACCGCCTCCACCTGGAACTGGGCGCCGTACAGGGCCCGATCCCGGAGGCTAAAGCCCACGGCCCCGTTTTCCGCGAGGCATACGGGCACCACCCCCTCCGGCAATATCAATTCCCGCAGGGGCGGCAGCATCCTTTCCGTGCCGTCCAGGGGCGCGAAAGGCGTGCCCTCCGGGCAGGATAAGCGGCCCATCCCGGCGGGCGCAAGCACGTCCCCCGCCCTGCCGCCCAGGGCATAAAGCAGGGATAGGCAGGGCTGGCCCAGCGCCAGCACCGGCAGACCGCAGCCCAATACCGCGCCGTTCAGGGCGGGGATCGTTTCGCTCTCCGTACCTCCTGCCAGCACCAGGCCCAAAGGATCCTGCTCCCTGATCTCGGATAAGGTGATATCGCCGGGTACGATCTTCGCCAGCACCCGTTCGGCCCGCAGCTTCCTCGTCACCGCCCGGCTGGCGGCATCGTTCAAATTCAGCACCAGGACCTGATCGCGCATAGGCCCTTCCACCTCCTTTAAAAGCGGAACCTTTTTTCATTCGACGGCGGCGGGAAAAAATCCTGCCTGGGGGTCACGGGGCCTCGCCTTCCAGCTTCCTTTGCAGGGCCAGGCGGGTTTCATGGTTGGCAATGCCCGTTTCCAGGATGCCGTATTCCTTTTGCAGGGTCTTGATAGCGCTTTCGGTGATGGCGCCGTAGCGCCCGGTGGTGTATTGGGCCTCCAAAAGCCCCGCCTGCACCAGCTCCTGCTGCAATTGCTTCACCTTTTCGCCGCTTAAGCCAAACCGCAGCGTGATATCCGTCAGGTCCCTGACGGTGCCGTAGCCCAGAATCTGCCAATGGGTCAGGGCGTAGGCGTTGCGCTCTACGGACTGGGGAGCGGGCTTGAGGACATTATTGCCCTCGATGACGTGGACCCACACCCTGCCCGCATCGTCCTGGGCGCAGAATTCCACCAGCGCTACGTGGCAGGTATCTCCCGGCTCGTTATCGGTGAGGAACATCCAATCCCCGGGCTGGGGAACGTAGCTGTTCTGCTCCACCATCTGCTCGGTGCCCTTCCACCATTGGGTGCCCCAGCCGGGCACCGTGCCGGTGCGGGATACGTAGCGGCCTTGGGCCAAAAACCAATCCCGGCCCACGTTGGTGCCGCTGTAATTGGGATATACTTGATTGAGCAGCCTGGTCTGGTATTTCCGATCCACCTGATTGACGCACCAGCACTGGAATTCGGCGCACCACTGGGCGTCGGGATACCCGGCCCAGATGCCGTATTTGGTGACGCCGGAAGCATCCTCGGTGTAGCCCAGCTCCCCCCGGGCCATGTCGATGAGATACGTGACGTAATCGGGAACGGGCGTCAAGGGCTCCAGCAGGGTTTCCCCCTCCGGCACGGAGAGGGAGGCAAGGAATGCGTCCTGGGCGCTTTCCTCCCCCAAGGCGGGGATCAGCAAGGCCGTCAGGCACAGGGCCAGGACGAGGGTGCGGAAGGCTGCGCGCATAGAAAAATCTCCTTTGAAAACGACGATGCGGGGCTGGAGAGATGTCCTCCAGCCCCAGGATGGATGGGTGGGTTATGCCTGGTCGTTCTTATGCCGGTCGGACCGGCGCTGGCGCTGATACCCTTCTCCGTCCGCTTTGGACGCGGGCTTTGCTTCCGGCAGGGGCTTAAAGGCCTGGGTGCTCTGGGCCTGCACGGGCTTAAAGGCCTGGGTGCTCTGGCCCTGGGCGGCTTTGGGGGGCTGATAAGCCTGGGTGTCCGTTTTCACGGGAGGATATACGCCGGTTTTCTGGGTTGCCGCCTGGGCGCTCTTTGCTTCCCCTTGGGTCTGGGCCGGGCGGGGCGCGCCGCCCTGAGGCGGCATGAAGGGCGCGGAGGACTGGGCCGGATAGGCGGGCCGGTTCGTCTGGATGGGGTTATTCTGGGCGGTGCGCATTGGCGGCTGGGCGGCGGGCCGGTTCTGCCGGGCCTGCTGGGCCCGGGCTGCCTGGCGCTTGCGCTCCTCCTTACGGTACTTGGAAATGTAGTAATACGCGCCGCCGCCCCCTGCCGCCGCCAGGGCCAAGAGCACCCAGGGCCAGGCCGAGGGCCCCTGCTGGGCGGTGATTTCCGGCTCGATATGGGTATCCGGGATCACCGGGGCGATCTCCGGGGTGGCGGAGGGCTCCGGCGTTTCGGTGGGGGCCGGGGTCTCGGTGGGCAGGCGCTCAGGATCGGGGGTGGGGGTGAGGAAGGGGTTGAAGGGCTCGTAGGAGGCCGTCAGGGCGGGATTTTGCCATACGGTGCGGTTGTAATCCTCCACGGGCTGGATCTGGGTAGTGCCGCTGTCGGTGTTTGCGCTGTTGGCGTTCAGGTATTCGCTGCTCTGCAGGAAATCGGACAGCTCGCCCAGGGAAAGGACCTTGAAATAGTTGCTCAGGATATAGCCCTCGGTGCCCGCCTGGCTCACGTGATACCAGGTGCCTTCCTCGTTGGTTTCGCTGCCCAGCACCAGGGCGAAGGCGTAGTTATCCAACAGCCTTACCCGGCTGGACTGGGTGCTGGGGCCGGAGCGCAGATTCACCTTGCCGCTGTTGCTGATGACGTGCCCGTAGCTGGACAGGCTCTCCTGGGTCACGGGCT
>CAJOPV010000101.1 GCA_905236495.1 uncultured Christensenellaceae bacterium | reverse complement strand
AAGCAGCAGGGGGCGGAATCGGCGCTGAAATATCTGAAAACGGTGTTTGCCGCGGCGGAGGCCGTGGAGAAAAGCGGGGGCTTCTGGGTGATCCGATGCCGGGGAGGGAAAGCGGATGACGTTTGACAAGGCGTATTTCGACGCGGGCATTGACCGCCGGCATACCGGGTGCGAAAAATGGGACGATCGCACCGTGGTGGCGGCGGACGGCATTCCCCTGTGGGTGGCGGACATGGATTTTCCCTGCGCCCCTGCCATAACGGAAGCTATTCAGAAGCGGGGAGAGCACCCCTGCTTTGGCTATCAGACCGAGGGACGGGAGGACGAGGAAGCCCTGATCGGCTTCTGGCACCGCCGTCATGGGGTGGAGATCCGCCCGGGGCAGATCGTTATGCTGCCCTGCGTGATAACGGGGCTGAAGACCTGCGTGCGGGCGTTTACCGCGCCGGGGGACGCCGTCGCCATGTTCACCCCGGTTTATGGGCCCTTTTTCGAGGCGGTGGAGGCCAACGGACGCAAAATCGCCCGGGTGCCCCTGCGGGCGGGGACCGGGGGCCGCTATGAAATGAACCTTCAGGGCATGGAGGAGGCGCTGGGGGCGGGGGCCCGGCTCATCATGCTGTGCAGCCCGCACAACCCGGTATCCCGCCTGTGGAAGGAGGACGAGCTGAACGCCCTGTGCCGCCTGGCGAAGCAATATGACGTGCCCATCGTGTGCGACGAGATCCACGCGGATTTCGTGTATGCGCCGGGGGCCTTCGTATCCATCCTGTCGGTGCCCGAGGGCCGGGAACGGGCGGTGATGCTCTGCTCCGCCAGCAAAACCTTCAACACCGCCGGGCTGCAGCAGGCCGCCGCCGTGTGCTGCCGGGAGGAAATGCGCAGCGCGCTGCAAAGGGAGATCCGATCCGCCGGGGTCGCCAGCGGCAACATTTTTGCCCGGATCGCCACCCGGGCGGCTTATACCCGGTGCGACGGCTGGCTGGACGGCCTCATCGCCTACCTGGATCAGAACCGCCGGGCCATGACGGCGCTGACGGAAACCTATCTTCCCCGGGCCCGTCTCACCCCGGTGGAAGCCACCTATCTGGCCTGGCTGGACCTGCGATCTTACGGGAAAACCTGCCTGGAAATTTCGGAAAAATGCCGCATGCACGGCGTAGCCCTGACGGCGGGCACCTTTTTCGGCCCGGAAGGGGAAGGCTATATGCGGGTGAATTTCGCCTGTCCCCGGGAAATGCTCGAGCAGGGCATGGCCCGGCTGGGGGCGGCTATGGAGGAAGCATAAATGCGCTATACGGAGAAAATCGAAGAGCTGCTTTCCGGCTATCGGGAAGAAATGATGGAAACGGTGCAGAAATGGGTGCGCATCCCCAGCGTGAAGGGGGAGGCTGCTCCCGGCGCGCCCTTTGGCGAGGAGAACCGCCGGGCCCTGGATACCGCCATGGCGGATTGCCAGCGCTTTGGGCTCAAGACCCAGATATTCGACGGCTACGCGGGCCACGCGGATTTAGGCGAAGGGGATACCCGGGACGCCCTGGCGATCCTGGCCCATCTGGATGTGGTGCCCGTGGGGGACGGCTGGACCTGCGAGCCCTTTGGCGCCGTCCGGGAAAACGGGAAGATTTACGGACGGGGCACCAGCGACGATAAGGGCCCGGCGGTGGCTGCGCTGTACGCCCTGCGGGCGGTGAAGGAGGCCGGGGTGCCCCTGCGGAGGAAGGTACGCTTCATCCTGGGGTGCGACGAGGAATGCGGCTCCTCCGATATGGCTCACTACAAAAAGACGGGGGAAATGCCCCGCTCCGGCTTCAGCCCCGACGCGGACTACCCGGTCATCAACATCGAAAAGGGCGGCTGCCACGTACGCTTTGAAGGGGAATTGAGCAAGGAAGGCCTGCAGGTCCTTTCCATGCAGGTGGGGGAGCGGCCCAACGTGATCCCGGGCTTTGCCTCCGCCCTGGTGGAGGGGGATGAAGAAACCGTTCGCCTGGCAAAGGAAGCGGGGGAAAGGCTGGGCTTCCCGGTGGAAGCTACCGAGGGCAATGGCGCCGTCATCATCGAAACCACCGGCGTCACGGGCCACGCCGCCTTCCCCTCCCGGGGCCGCAACGCCATCGGGCAGATGCTGCTGGTGTTTAAGGAGCTGGGGGTCCAAGGGGCCCTTCTGGACCTGGCGGAAGCCGTGGGCATGACCTACTGCGGAGAAAACCTGGGCATCGCCATGCGGGACGGCGTATCCGGTGAACTGACGGGCAGCCTGGATATCATCAGGATCCAGCAGGGCCGCGTGGAGGCCCTCATGGATATCCGCTATCCCGTTTTGCTTCATCAGGACGCCATGGTGGATATGATCCGCATGCGGCTGCCGGATATGCAGATCACCGTGCCGGGCAGCCACCCGCCCCACTTTGTCAGCGAACATACGGAGCTGGTGCAGGAGCTGCTGGAGGCGTACCATGAGGTGACGGGAGGCGAAAAGCGCACCATTGCCATCGGCGGCGGCACCTACGCCCAATCCCTGGAGGAGGGGGTGGCCTTCGGCGCCCTGTTCCCCGGCGAAATCGAGATGGCCCATCAGGCTAATGAGTTTATGACCGAGGAATCCATATTCCAGAACGCCCGGATCTTTGCCCGCGCCATCGTGCGGCTTGCCGGAAAGAAAAGCGAGGACGAATAAAATGCCCACTACGGAGATCATTACCTGCATCAACTGCCCCATGGGCTGCCGAATGGAAGTGACCCACGAAGGGGAAAACGTTTTGTCCGTCACGGGCAACACCTGCAAGCGAGGGGACGCCTACGCCCGGCAGGAGTGCGTAAAGCCCCTCAGGATGGTGACGGCGGTGGCCCCGGTCAAGGATCGGGACATGCCCGTCAGCCTCAAGACCCGCACGCCCATCCCCAAGAAGGATATCGACGGCTGCATGCGCGCCATCATGGCAAAGCCCTTTGCCGCGCCTATCGCCGCCGGGGATGTGCTGATCGAAAACGTGTGCGGCACCGGGGTGGATGTGATCGCCACCAAGGCCGTGCCGTGAGGCTGGGGGAATCGTTTTTCCGCCGGGACGTGCTGGAGGTGGCCCCGGCGCTGGTGGGGGCATATGTCTGCCGCCGGCTGCCGGATGGCAACCTGCTGCGGAGCCGGATCACGGAAACGGAGGCTTACCGGGGGGAAGAGGACCTGGCCTGCCACGCCCGCTTTGGCAAAACCCGAAGAAACGCGGTCATGTATCTTCCCGGCGGGCACGCCTACGTGTATCTGGTATATGGCCTGCATTGGCTGTTCAATGTGATCGCGGGGGAGGAAGGCGCGCCGCAGGGCGTGCTGATCCGGGCCCTGGCCCCGCCCCTGGACGGCCCTGCCAAATGGACGAAGGCCTTTCAGATCACCGGGGCCCACAACGGCCTTTACCTGCCGCACAGCGACGAGATCTGGCTGGAGCAGGGGGATGCCTATCCCCTGCGGTCGGCGCCCCGGGTGGGCATCGATTATGCCCCGGAGCCCTGGAAAAGCAAGCCCTGGAGATTTATTATGGAAAGAGAGATATGACCATGCCCATTGCGCCTATCCTGATGACCCCGTCTTATCGCTTCGGCGCCGCTACCCCCTGGGGCGGGGACGGGCTGCGCCGGGTATTCCATAAAGATATCCCTGACGACCGCACAGGGGAAAGCCTGGAGGTCAGCGCCATCCCGGGGCTGGAAAGCCGGGATGATACGGGAAGGACGCTGACAGAGCTGATCGGGGAATACGGCGAGAGGCTCACCGGCAAAGGCTTTGATAAGCCCTTCCCGCTGCTGCTGAAACTGCTGGATGCCCGGGATACCCTCAGCGTGCAGGTGCACCCGGACAATGCCTACGCTGCCCGGGCGGAAGGAAAGCTGGGCAAAACGGAGGCCTGGCATATCCTTGCCGCCCAGCCCGGGGCGGAGCTGGTCTATGGGGTCAAGCCCGGCAGCACCAAGGAAGCGCTGCTTCGGGCCTCGGAGGCCGGGCAAGGGGTGGAAGCGCTGCTTCGCCGGGTGAAGGTGCAGCCGGGGGAAACCTATTATATCCCCGCCGGCACGGTGCACGCCATCGGTAAGGGCATCCTGCTGTATGAGATTCAGCAGAGCAGCGATGTGACCTATCGCTTTTACGATTGGGGCCGCCTGGATCAAGCCGGAAAGCCCCGGGAGCTGCATATCCGGAAAGCAGTGGACGTGACGAACGTGGATTTCCACCCCGACGCAGCCCGGGAGCGGGAGATCGCCCCGGGGCGGTTCCAGCTGCTTGCGGAAGAGTATTTCAGCCTGCAGCGCTTTCAGGATTTTGAAGGGCGCCTGGAGCCTGATCCCCGGCGCTTTGCCTTCCTTACGGCAGTCAGGGATTGCCGCGTCGCCTGGGCGGACGGGGAGCTGACCATCCCCGGCGGGCGCACCGCGCTGCTCCCCGCCGACGGCTACGCCCTGACCCTCCGCGCCTCTGCCGCATTGATGAGCTATCCGACAGTATAGGGGGTTGGGGGGTTCCGGCCCGATCCATCCTGCGGAACCAAGGGCCGGGCAGGGCTCTGATAAATGCATAATTTGGTATAAAAACTTCTAAAAAATGATAAAATAGTCTCTGCGGTACTTGAAGTGCCGCGGATTTTTTGCTATAATTCCCGGGGGTATAAAATATGGATCAGATAACGCAATTACGCGCCCTCTGCCCGGACGTGGAGATCCGGCAGGGCGTGAGCTTGAGCAAGTTTACCACCCTGCGGGTGGGCGGCCCGGCGGATTGCTTTGCCGAGGCGGAGACCGAGAAACAGATCATACGGCTGATGCAGGGGGCAAAAGCCCTGGGGCTGGAAATGCTGGTGCTTGGCAACGGCAGCAATTTATTGGTGCGGGACGGGGGCTTCCGGGGCTTGGCGATCCACATTGGCAGGCGGTTTTCCGCCATTGCCCGGACGCGGGACGGCCTGACAGCCCAGGCGGGGGCGCTGCTGAGCACCCTGTCCCGGACGGCCCTGGAGGAGGGCCTGTCCGGCCTGGAATTTGCCCAGGGCATCCCCGGATCGGTAGGCGGCGGGGTGTATATGAACGCCGGGGCCTACGGCGGGGAGCTGGGCAAGGTGATTTCCTCCGTCCGCGTCCTGGATGGGGATCAGATCAAATCGGTACCGGCGGCGGACATGGAATTTGCCTACCGCCACACCCGGGCCATGGATGAAAAATGGATCGTCCTTTCGGCGGATTTCCGTTTGGAGAGGGGCGACCCTGCCCTCATAGACGCCGCCATGCGGGATTATGCCGCCCGGCGGCGGGATAAGCAGCCCCTGGAATATCCCAGCGCTGGCAGCTTTTTCAAGCGTCCGGCGGGGCATTTTGCCGGGGCGCTGATCGAACAGGCGGGGCTGAAGGGCCTGACGGTAGGGGGCGCCCAGGTCAGTGAAAAGCACGCGGGCTTTCTTATCAATATCGGGAATGCTTCCGCGTCGGATTTTCTGAGCCTGATGGAGCGTGTGCAAAACGAAGTGGAGAAGCGCTTCGGGGTCCGATTGGAAAACGAAGTGCGCATCGTGGGGAGCGAGAAATGAGCTTTTCATCCCAGGTGAAGCAGGAATTGGTGCGCGTTCACCCGGAAAAGCATTGCTGCATGCTGTCTGAAATCAGCGCCTTGACCCAGACCTGCGCTTCTCTGCGCCTGGCCGGGGGCGGCAGGGTGCGGCTTACGTATGAGACGGAAAACGCGGCGCTGGCAAAGCGGATCTTCCTTTTGCTCAAAAAGCGCATGGAGATCACCCCCACCCTGGAATTCAAGCGCCATAAGCGGCTGGGAGGCCGCCGTGTATCTGTGCTGACGGTGGCGGAGGGGGATACCCGGCGGCTGCTGGTGGCCCTGCGGATGATGCAGGAGGAGGAAAGCGGCGCGGTGTTCCGGGGTGTGCCCCGGGCCGCCATGAGCCGCAGATGCTGCCGGGGGGCCTTCGTCCGGGCGGCGTTTCTGGGGGCCGGCGCGGTCAGCGAGCCGGAGGGCGGCTATCGCCTGGAATTCGTCTCCTCCGGCAGCAAGGCGGAAACGCTGGTAAAAATATTGGAAAAAAGCGGCATCGGCGCCAGCATCGCAAAGCGCCGGGGCAGCGATGTGGTGTATATCCGGCGGGGGGACGACGTGGTTTCCTGCCTGGCGCTGATGGGGGCCCATAAGGCGCTGATGGATATGGAAAATACCCGCATCCGCCGGGAGGGGCGCAACCAGGCCAACCGGGCCCGAAACTGCGATGAGGCAAACCTCAAAAAGCAGCTCGGCGCCGGGGAAAAGCAAAAGGATCGGATCGTGCGTTATTCCCTGGCCCACAGCCTGGGGGCGCTGCCCAAGGAGCTGCAGGAAATAGGAAGGCTGCGGATGCTGCACCCGGAAGCGTCCCTGGAGGAGCTGGGGCAGATGACGACGCCGCCCCTGGGCAAATCGGGGGTCAACCATCGGCTGCGCCGGCTGATGGCGCTGATCGGTACGGAAGAACGCAAAGAGGAGCAGACCAAAAATGTTGAGGCAGGGGCTGGAGCTGACGGGCATCACGCCCATGAATCGGACGCAGATTGAGCATCTGGCGGAGCTGGCATCCCGTTTCTCCGCCCGGATCCTGTTGGAGCACAACAATCGCATCATCAACGGCAAATCCATGCTGGGGCTTCTGTCCCTGGGGGATACGGGCAGCGAGCAGGTGACGCTGGTGTGCGACGGGGAGGACGAGGAGCAGGCCGCCCGGGCCTTCCTGGAGCAATTGCGTGCCGGGGCCGCGCCGCCCAAGACCGAGGCGGACGCCATGACGCTGATGCGGCGGATCAAGGATCGGTTCGCAAGCGTGCTGGGGGAGCGGCTTTCGGGCATTTACCTCCACGGCTCCCTGGCGTCGGGCTGCTTCCGGTGGGCGGTCAGCGATATTGATTTTCTGGCGGTGGTCAAGGAACCGCTGGAGCTGGATACAAAGATGGCGCTGATCGCGGCCCTAAGGCAATTGGAGGAGGAGGCCCCGCCCAAGGGCATCGAAATGAGCGTGGTGCTTTCCCGCTCTTGCCGGGACATCCCCTATCCCATGCCCTTTGAGCTGCATTATTCCCCCGCCCATCAGGCAGCGTACGACCGGGACCCTCAGGCCTTCTGCGCCTCCATGCACGGCACGGACCCGGACCTGACGGCTCATATCCTTGCCCTCCACGCCTACGGGAAGGCCCTGCTGGGACCGGATATCCAGAGGATGTTCGATCAGGTGAAGCGGGAGGACGTCCTGCGGGCAATCCGGGCGGATGCGGAGGACGCGGCGAAAAGGCTGCATCAGGCCCCGGTGTATTGCGTATTGAATCTGTGCCGGGGGCTTGCGTACCTGAAGGAAGGGCTGGTGCTGGATAAAAAGGCGGGAGGCCAATGGGCCTTAAAGAAGGCGCGGCAGGAGTATCAGCCCCTGATCCAGGCGGCGCTGAACGCCTATGAAACAGGGCTGGATATGACCTACGACGAGGAGCAGGCCGAGGATTTCTGCGAGGAAGCGCTGGCGCTGCTAAAAACGGAAGCTGCCGAATAAAATAACAGGAGGATACGAAGGATGCGGAGGATGACGGCGCTGCTGCTGGCGCTGATGCTGCTGGCTGTGCCGGCGTTTGCCCAGGAGGCCCCGGCGGACGCGGAACAGGCCGATACTGAAGAGGACGCCGCCCGGGTTGCGGTGAATTTGCAGGCCATCAAGGTGATGCTGGATGCCAGCGAATTGACTTTTACGTATCAGGAGGAGAGCGACACCTTCGCCCTCCGATACACCCTGGAGTGCGAGATGGGCAAAGCGATCCTGTGGATCACCGCCTATGACGACGGGGTATGGCTGCGGGCAGATTATGAGGAGGACGTGCCGGAGGATAAGTGGGATGAGTTCCTTCGCTTCTGCTCGCTGTGCAATGAAGAAGGAAGGCTGGGCTGCTTTTATCTGGACAGGGAAAACCGATCCGTGGGGTATAAGCAGTTCCTCTATACCGACGTGCTGCCGCCTACCCAGGCGTCCCTCACCATGAATACGGCCCTGGCCCTGGGGATGCTGGAATACCGGGGGAACGGCACGGCGGCGATCTTGTTTCAGGATGCCACAGCCGAGGAAGCAATCAAGCTGGAGTAAAAAAGGGTATTCCTTCCCCGCCTGCCGGGCGGGGATTTTTAACTTAAGGAGGCTTTTTTGATATGGATGATCAGGAATTGCAGGCCCAGCCCCTGCAGAAAGCGGCCCAGCAGGAAAGAAGCCGGGGCCAGATCATCGTGCGCACCAGCGTGATCGGTATTCTGGCGAACGTGTTCCTGGCGGCGCTGAAGGCGATCATCGGGCTTTTGTCCCATTCCATCGCGGTGGTGCTGGACGCGGTGAATAACCTGTCCGACGCCGCGTCCTCCGTTATCACCATCGTTGGCACCCGGCTGGCGGGGAAGCGCCCGGACCGCAAGCACCCCTTCGGGCACGGCAGGATCGAGTATATCACCGCCGTTATAATCGCGGTGATCGTGCTCTATGCCGGTATCACCTCCCTCATCGAATCGGTGAAAAAGATCATTGCCCCGGAAACGCCGGATTATTCCTGGGTGACGCTTGCGGTGATCGCGGCGGCGGTGCTGGTAAAGATTTTGCTGGGCCGCTACGTGAAGGACGTAGGGGAAAAGGTCAATTCCGATTCCCTCATCAATTCGGGGGAGGACGCCCGGATGGACGCCTTCATTTCCGCCTCCACCCTGGCGGCGGCGGGGATCTTCCTGGCCTGGGGGCTGCAGCTGGAAGCGTGGCTGGGCGCGGCGATCTCGCTGTTCATCATCAAATCGGGGGTCAGCATGCTGTGGGAGACCCTGAGCAAGATCCTGGGTGAACGGGCGGACGGGGAATTGGCCCGGGATATCAAGCACACGGTATGCTCCTTCCCCGGGGTCACAGGAGCGTATGACCTGGTGCTGAATAACTACGGCCCCGATTCCTTTAACGGCTCGGTGCATATCGAGGTGCCGGATACCTATTCCGCCGATCAGCTGGACGAGCTGATCCGGGATATCACGGTGGAAGTGTATCGGAAGCACCACGTGATCTTGACCGCCATCGGCGTGTATGCCCTGAACACCCGGGACGAGCGGGTGATCCAGATGCGGGAGCAGGTGCGCCAGCGCGTGTTCACCCACCCCTACATCCTGCAGATGCACGGCTTTTTTGTGAATGAAGAAAAAAAGACCATCCGCTTTGACGTGATCGTCTCCTTCGACGCCCCGGACCGGGATCGGGTGTATTGCGATGTGATCCGGGATATCCAGGCGCTGTATCCCGATTATAAGCTGATGGTGACGATGGATACCGATTTCAGCGAGCCCTGATATTGCTTCGTGCAAAGCCCATCTCGTTTTTTATCGTATGATATGATACGGCTGGTTTTCGGAAGAGGCGCGGGGGAAACGCTTTTGCCGCAGAAGCGGTTCCCCCGCATGTTTATTCGTCCTTTAACCCCAGCACCAGCCGTTCCACGTGTCGGCGGGCGTAGTTGGCGCCGGCGGCGGACTGGGCGGAGGACTGAGGCGTATCGCCCATGATGCCCAGGAACTGGCTGACCTTCAGGCCCAGGGCCTCCTGCATTTCCTGGTCGCTGCCCCGGGGGGAGACCAGGTAGTAGCACAGGAGGGAATCCCGCTGCCCGATGCGGTGGTCCCGGTCCTCCGCCTGGGAGTGGACGGCGGGGCTCCAATCCAATTCCCCGAAGACCACGCAGGTGGCCCGCTGCAGGTTCAGGCCGCTGGCAGCCCGGAGGGATACGCAGCACAGGTCCGTTTTGCCCAGCATGAAGCGATCCACCGCTTCTTCTTTTTTTTCGCCCGTTTCCCGGCCTGTGATGAATACGGGATGCTCGGCCTTCAATTCTTTTTTGTAAATATCCATCACCGCGTGGTGATGAGCGAATAGCAGCACCTTTTCCCCGGCGTTCACCAGCGCCCGAACGAACTGGCACACGTAGGGGGCCTTCGCCAGGCCGGTGGCCTGCCGGGCGTCCTGGGAAATCTGATCCTCCAGCAGGGCCCGGGCGGAGGCGGTCATCTCCCTGTCCCGCTTCCAGCGGTACAGCTTTTCCCATACCGGGGCCATGAGGTGGGCGTATAATGCGTCGTCCGCGTCGATTTCCTGCACCAGCCGGCGCTTTTCCGGCAGCTCGGGGAGCACCTCCTGCTTGGTGCGGCGCAGCATCAGCCCCTCCCGGCGCAGATGATCCCCAAGCAATTGGGGCTTTAATACGATGCGGTTGCCGTAACCGGCGCACCACTCCCGGGAAAAGGTCTCCCAGTCCCCTAAAAAGTGGTAATCCAGGATGTTGATGACGTTCCAGATCTCGCCGCCGTAATTGTATATGGGCGTGCCGGACAGGCCCATCACCCGGTCACAGCTTTCGGAAAGCAGGCTGGCAGCGCTGTATTTTTCGGTGCCCGCCCGGCGCAGCTCCTGCACCTCGTCAAAGATCACGGTATGGAAAAGCAGCTTCGGCAGGGCCTGCTTCCAGCCGCGGAGCAGCAGATAATGCAGGATATAAACATCCGCCTCAGGAAGGGAATAGGGGGTGAGGCCCTTGATGATGTGCACCCGGGGCGGCCTGCCGTTGATCCGCAGGAAGCGCAGCGTTTCCGCCATCCAGTTTCGCGTCAAATGGGGCGGCGGCACGATGAGCAGGGGAAAGATGCCCTCCTCCGCCGCGCAGGCCAGGGCCTGCACCGTCTTGCCCAGGCCCATTTCGTCTGCCAGCAGGGCCCGGGGGGTCAGCAGCAGCCAGGAAAGGCCCGCCTGCTGGAAGGGGCGCAATTGCCCCGAAAAGACGGCTGGGCTGGGCTGAGCGTGGAGAGGAGCGGTGCGGGCCTTTTCCCGGGCCCGGTAGTAATCCCGGGCCTGGGCCATGGCCTGGTCCCAGCGGGATCGATCCTTCTCGGCAATGGCAAGGGGATAGCGCAGCATCAGCCAGTTCACGTCCCCCACGATGCGGCGGTGGGCGGTGAAGCGGGCCTCCCCTCGCTTGGCGTCGCTGCCGGGGAAGAGGCGCTTGGCAAGCTCTGTCACGGCGGGATCCCCTTTGATGACCCAGCACTTGCGCCGGGCGTTGTAGCTGAGAGTGCCGTAGGTTTGGCCGGGGGCCTCCGCGCTGCGCAGGAAGGGGGGCACGTCCTCGTCCTTCAGGTCCCGCAGGATGCGATCCTCCAGGGGGAGGGAGCAGGGCATGTCCGTGCTGGGTGAGGGCGCCGCCTCATCCGGCCTTTGCCAGGCCGCATTTCCCTCCGGGGGCAGGCTTTCGGGCGGCTGATTGCCGCCCCTGCGGGGTTCGTCGGGTGTGTCAATGGGCTCCGGGCCGGCGCCCAGGGCGTTGGCAACGCCCCACAGCTTTTGCAGGCTGACGGGATAAACGGGAACGGAGGCGATAAAGCCCGGCAGGGCGGGCAGCGATTTTTCGGAAATCAGGATCAGGGCGGTGAGCTTGCCCGTTTCGGCGTAGCGGCGCAGCTGCCGTTCCACGGGGACGCGCTCCGGGCGGCCCCGCTTGATCTCCACGCCGATATTTTCGCACAGGAAATCAATGCGGCACCGCTTTGCCAGGGGCGCTTCGTGGCGGAATTCGATATCCGCCCGCTGCAGCGCTTCGGCGACCAGGCCGTGCAGGTCGTATTCATCCTGGGTCTGGGGCGAACGGATGGACGTTAAGGCCATGAGCACCTGTTCCGCGGTCATAGTGATCTCCTTGCGTATCATTCCCTGCTATTATACTATTTTACCGTCTGAAAGCAAAGATTTTTTTCCGTACGGTACGAATTTTGGGGATTCATTCGTCTGTATGGGTGAAAGAGGTGAGCGGTTTGCTCAGGGATGAGGAAGGGACGAGCTATCCCGGGGTTTATGGATACTCTGAGCCCGTTCTTTGACCTTCAAAGATCGGGCGCCTCCCTGCTTCGTTTCGTTCCCTTTGTAAATAATCTGAAACAATTTTGAAGCAATTTCTTTTCAATTGGGGAAAGGTGTGATATACTAAGATGAACGATTCTGCGAGGTGATGGGGATGCAGGAAACGCTGCTGGCGGTGGACGGGAACAGCCTGATGCACAGGGCCTTTCACGCCCTGCCGCTGATGGACGCGGGCGGGGTATATACCAACGCGGTGCACGGGTTTTTGAGCATGCTGCTCAAGGCCCGGCAGGAGCTGGAGCCCCGCTATATCGCCGTGGCCTTCGACCTCCACGGGCCCACCTTCCGCCATGTGGCTTATGCCGATTATAAGGCGGGCCGCCGGGCCACGCCGGAGGAATTGAGGCCTCAGTTTGATATCATCAAGGAAATTTTGACCGCCATGAAGCTGGGGGTATTGACCTGCGAAGGGTACGAGGCGGACGATATATTGGGCACGCTGTCGGTGAAATGCCGGGAGGCGGGGCTGGACTGCGTGCTGCTGACCGGTGACCGGGACGCGCTGCAATTGGTGGGGGAGGGCACCAAGGTGCTCTTCACCCGGAAGGGCATCACGGAAAGCACCCTGTTTGACGCCGCGGGAGTGCGGGAATACTTCGGCGTTTCCCCGGAGCAGGTGACGGATTGGAAGGGCCTGATGGGGGACGCCAGCGATAACATCCCCGGCATCCCCGGCGTGGGGGAAAAGACGGCGGTGAAGCTGCTGAACGATTACGGCACGCTGGAAAACGTGCTGGCCCACGGGGATGAAATCAAGGGGAAACTGGGCGAAAAAGTGCGGGATAACGCGGAACTGGCGCGCTTTTCCAAGGACCTTGCCACCATCCGGCCTACCGCGCCCATCGAATTTGATTTGGCGGCCTTTGACGCGGGCCGCATGGGCGAGGGCATGGAGAAGCTGCGGAAGTATCAGCTGAACGGAATCGCCGGGCGGCTGGAAAAGCTGACGGGGGCCGCCCCCGCCCAGGAGGAGGAAGCGCCGGAGGAGGCCCCGGAGGAAAGGACGCTGAAAACGGCGGCGGAGATCGGGGCGTTCCTGCAGGAAATCCACGGAAAGCCCGCCGCATTGCACGTGACGCCCACCCGCATGACGGTGGCTTCCCAGGGCGCGGTGGCGGATATCCAATTGCAGCAGGATATGCTGTCCCAGGGGCTGACGCCGGAGGAGGCCTGGCAGGCCATCGCCCCGGTGCTGGGCGAAACCTTGTACGTTCACGACGGCAAAGCCCTTTTGCATATGCTCGCCGAGCAGGGGCTGCCCCTGCCGAAGTTTGCCTGGGATACCATGCTGGGGGCGTATCTGCATAACCCCCAGGAAAAGAGCTACGCCCTGAACGCTTTCGCCCGGGAGGATGCCTGGGGCGTTTTTACCCTTGCAAAAAAGCAGGAAAAGCAACTGGCGCAGGAGGGCATGACGGCGCTGATGCGGGACGTGGAAATGCCGCTTCTGTATGTGCTTTTCGATATGGAGCAGGCGGGCTTCCGGGTGGATGGGCAGGTGCTGCGGGCCTTGGGCGCGAGCTTTACCCGGGAAGCGGAGGAATTAAAGGAAGCGGTCTATCGCCTGACCGGGGTGCGGGGCTTCAACCTGAACAGCCCCCAGCAATTGGGCAAGGTGCTGTATGAGGATCTGGGGCTGCCCCACGGCAAAAAGACCCAGAAGGGCTACTCCACCGACGCGGAAACGCTGGAAAAGCTGAGCGATCTGCATCCCTGCGTGGACAAGATCCTGAAATACCGGCAGGTGGTGAAGCTGAACAGCACCTATATCGACGCCCTGCTTCGCAAGATGGATGGGGAAGGCCGGGTGCATTCCTATTTCGATCAGACGGGCACCGCCACCGGGCGCATCTCCTCCTCGGAGCCCAATTTGCAGAATATCCCCGTGCGGACGGAAATGGGCCGGGAGATCCGCAAGGCCTTTATCGCGGGGGAGGGCTGCCTGCTGGCGGACGCGGATTACAGCCAGATCGAGCTTCGCGTGATGGCCCATTTTTCGGGGGATCACGCCATGGTGGACGCCTTCCTCAGGGGCCAGGATATCCACGCCCGCACGGCGGCGGAGGTCTATGGCGTGGGCATGGATCAGGTGACCAAGGAGATGCGCTCCAGCGCCAAGGCGGTGAATTTCGGCCTGGTATATGGCATCAGCGAATTTGGCCTGGCCCGGAACATCGGCGTCAGCCGCCGGGCCGCCGGGGATTTCATCGCCCGGTATTTTGAACGGTATCCCGGCGTCAAACGGTTTATGGACGAGGCGGTCAGGAAGGGCTACGAGCAGGGCTATGCCGTTACCCTCATGGGCCGGCGGCGCCAACTGCCGGAATTAAAGAGCGGCAACGCCAACCTGCGCGCCTTCGGAGAGCGGGCTGCCATGAATACCCCGGTGCAGGGCACCGCGGCGGATATCATCAAGCTTGCCATGGTGCGGGTGCACGGGGCGCTGAAAAAGGAGGGCCTGAAGGCCAGGCTGATATTGCAGGTGCACGACGAATTGCTCATCGAGGCCCCGGAAGCGGAAAAGGACCGGGTGGCGGCGATATTGCAAAAGTGCATGGAGGAAGTATTCACGTTAAAGGTTCCCCTGGTGGCTGAGGTCAAAACAGGGGAAAGCTGGTATGATACGAAATGAGCGATTATGTGATCGGGCTCACCGGGGGCATCGCCTGCGGGAAGAGCAATTTATCCGCCGCGCTGAAGGCGGCGGGGGCCCCGGTGATCGATGCGGACAAGATTTCACGTTCCCTGACGGCAAAGGGCGGCCCGGCGCTGCCCCGGATCAGGGAAGCCTTTGGCAGCGGCGTGTTCCGGGGGGAGGAGCTGAACCGGGAGGCCCTGGCGGAACAGGTGTTTTCAAAGCCGGAGGAGCTGGAAAAGCTAAACGCCATCCTGCACCCCATGATCTTTGCCGAAATGCGAAGGGAGCTTGAGGCGGTCCGGGGCCCCGCGGTGATGGACGTGCCGCTTCTGTTTGAAACGGGGCTTGATACATGGTGCGATGAGATCTGGTGCGCCTACGTGCCCCAGGCGGAGCAGATCGCAAGGCTCCGCAGGCGGAGCGGCCTGACCCGCAGCCTGGCCCTTGCCCGCATCCGGGCCCAGATGCCCGCCCGGGAAAAGAAACGGCGGGCGGACCGGGTGATCCGCACCGACGGCAGCAAGGAAGAAAGCGCCCGGCAGGTGCTGGCGCTGTGGCAGGCCGTATTGGAAAAAGGAGATACGCGACGCTTATGAACGATTTACCCCCCATCCGAACCGCCCCTGCGGCCCAGCGCAATCGCCGGGCCGGGCGGGCCGCGCCAAAGCGCAGACGCCGAAAGAAAGCGCCCCTGCTCACCTGGAAGCAGGGGGCGGCGCTGGGGGCGCTGCTGGTGGGGCTGATCCTGATTCTGACCGATCTCAGCCGGGCCCAGGGAGCGCTGGCGGAGCTGAGGGCCGCCCGGGAGGCGGAAAGGATCGCCTGGGAAAAAGAGGTGGGCAGCCATCAGGTGAAATACCGGGACCTGATAGAGCGTTACGCCGCCATGTATCAGATCGATCCGGCCTACGTGGCGGCGATCATCAAGCGGGAAAGCGATTACGACCCCCGGGCAGAAAGCAGGAAAGGCGCTCTGGGCCTGATGCAGTTTATACCGTCCACCTTCTCATGGGTGAAAAATAACTGCGGCTATCGGAACGCCGATATTTCCATCCTGAATGATCCTGAGGCATCCATCAAAATGGGCTGCTATCTGATCCGCTACATCATCAACTTCCTACAGAATGACGACCCTGTCGTGGTCGCCTGCGCCTATCACGCCGGGTGGGGAGACGACGGCGTTTCCTATTGGCTGAAGCATTATTCCTCGGACGGGCGAACCCTCACCCTGGATCAGATCCCCGCCGACGATACCCGTTACTACGCAGGAAAGGTGGCGCAGGCCTATGCGATCTATCAGCAGTATGCTTATTAAGCTGTTTTGCGTCCTGGCGGCGCTGACGCTGCTGTGCCCCGCCGCCCTGGCGGCAGCCGGGGACGATATCGTGTCCTTGGGCATCATTTCGGTGAAAACCAGATACCTGAACCCTCTGGTGCCGGAGGAAAGGGAATTTCAATCCGTCACCGCCCTGATTTACGAGGGTCTCTACGCCCTGGACGACGATTACAAGCCCGTGCCCTGCCTGGCTGCCCGGTGCGACCCGGATAACAGCGGCAAGGTGTGGACCGTCACCATGCGAAAGGGCGTCACCTTCCACGACGGCACCCCCTGCACCGCCTACGACGTGGAGGCCACCATCAACGAGATCCTGCGCCTGGCGGAGGAGGGAAGGGGCCAGTACAGCCAGCTTAAATACATCATATCCAGCGTATCCGCCAACAGCGCCGAATCCCTGCGCATCACAGTGAACAGGCCCTATTACGGCGTTTATTACGCCCTCACCTTCCCCGTTTTGCCCCGGGATCAGCTGCAAAGCCAGATCCCCCTGGGCACGGGGCCCTATAAGGTGGATGCCTTCGTGCCCGCCAATTACCTGTACCTTTCCGCAAACGACGATTGGTGGCAGGGCGTTCCTTCGGTGAAGGCGGTGAACGTCACCTTCCGGGCCACCAACAAGGAACTGATCTCCGATTACGAGTATAACCGGGTGGACGCCGCCATCACCCGCTCCGCCTCCGCGGGGCAGTACCAGACGGGGCTCACCAACCTGAATATCACCTTCCGCACCCGGCAATTGGAGGTGCTTTTGCTCAATCACAATGCCTCCATCGCTTTTCCTTTGGATAATCCGCTGGTGCGAAAGGCCATCCGCTGCGCCATTGATTTTGACGCCATCGCCAACAGCGTCTATATGGGCATGGCCCGGCGGACGGATACGCCCATGCCCACCGGCACCTGGATGTACCGGGACAGCGACGAATACCGCTACGACCCGGAAAAGGCCAAGGCGCTTCTGGATGAGGCGGGCTGGAAGGCCGACCCGGAAAGGGATAACGGCGTGCGCCATACCACCGTCACCGTCAAGGGAGAAAGCAAGGATCGGCGGCTGAGGCTTCGGCTGTACGTGTATGAGGAGCAGGATAACGCCGTGCGCCTCCAGGTGGCCCAGAAGATCCAGGATTATCTGGCGGCTGTGGGCATCGAGGTGGCGATCACGGTGGAAAGCTTCAACAGCGTCAAGGAGCATCTGACCGCCCGGAACTTCGATATGGCGATCGCCGCCTATCAGATGGATACCGTGCCCGATCCGGGCTTCCTGCTGATGAGCGGCAATACCGGCAACTATGTCAGCTACAAATCCACGGCGATGGATAACCTGTTCAAGGCCCTGCGCACCGCCAAGGAATTTGACAGCTACCAAAGCCTGCTCTGGCAAATTCAGGATCAGTTCGCAGAGGACTGCCCCTTCGTTTGCATGTATTACCGCTGCGGGGCGCTGCTGACGAGGAAGGTGTTCACCACCGTTCGGGACGTCCGGGAGCCGGAGGTGCTCCGGGGCATCGAAACCCCAAGCAACTAAAAACGCCCCTGCGCATAGAATACCCCCAAGGGGGTGAGGCGCGTGAGCCTGTCGGAGCTTCGCACCAAGGATGTGGTGAATACCCTGGACGGCAAACGCCTGGGTAAGGTGATGGATATTGAGTTTGACGCCCATGACGGGCATGTGGAGGCCATCGTGGTGCCGGGGGAGTTCAAGGTGGGCAGCATCATCCGGGGAGAAAAATGCGGCATCGTGATCCCCTGGGACCGCATCTGCAAGATCGGGGAAAACGTGATCCTGGTGGAATTGCAGCCGGGGGATATTCTGGAATAAAAAACCACATAATTTGAAATAAATTTGTAATAAAATATTTACAAATTTGATTTCCCGGAGTATAATCGTAGCGTATGGGCCCCCGAAAAAGGGCGGCGATGAAACAAAAGAAGGGTGACGGGCCATGAAATGCCAATTTTGCAACTGCGCCGACAGCCGGGTGGTGGATTCCCGCCCGACGGATGACGGCAATTCCATCCGCCGCCGCCGGGAATGCATCAACTGCGGGCGCCGGTTCACCACCTATGAGAAGGTGGAGGTGCAGCAGCTGCTGGTGATCAAAAAGGATAATTCCCGGGAGCTGTTCGATCCCCAGAAGGTGCGCAGCGGCATCATCGCCGCCTGCCACAAGCGGCCCGTATCCGCCGCCGAGATCGAAAAGATCGTCAATTCCATCGAGCAATTGGCCTATAATAACCTGCAGGAGGAGATCACCACCCGCCAGATCGGCGAAATGGTGATGGAGGAGCTGCGGAAGCTGGACGAGGTGGCCTACATCCGCTTCGCCTCGGTGTATCGCTCCTTTACCGATATCCCCACCTTCATGAACGAACTGAAGGCTTTGGTAAAAGAAGATAAAAAAGCGGAAAAAAGGGCGTAAAGGCCGGCGCAAATTTCCCCAAAATAATGCTTGCATTTTCCCTTGGGGTATGCTATACTGTTCAAGCTGTCAATTGGATGTATCGCGGTT
>CAJOPV010000100.1 GCA_905236495.1 uncultured Christensenellaceae bacterium | reverse complement strand
CGGTCTTTTCACCCACGCGGTAGATGAAGCGCTTGATCTCATCGGTGATGTGGGGAATGGTCTGCACGGTGGAGCCCAGATACCCGCCCTGCCGCTCCTTCTGGATCACGTTGGAATACACCTTGCCGGTGGTCAGATTGCTGTATTTGTTCAGGTCCTCGTCGATGAAGCGCTCATAATGGCCCAGGTCCAGGTCGGTTTCCGCGCCATCCTCGGTGACATAGACCTCCCCGTGCTGGTAGGGGCTCATGGTGCCGGGGTCCACGTTGATGTAGGGATCCAGCTTCTGGGCCGCCACCCTGAGGCCCCGGGCCTTCAGAAGCCTGCCCAGAGACGCCGCCGTGATGCCCTTGCCCAAGCCCGATACCACGCCGCCTGTCACAAAGATGTATTTTGTCATGCGTTTGTACCTCCCGGATTATTCGACCGTAACGCTCTTTGCCAGGTTTCTGGGTTTATCCACGTCCAGGCCCCGGCTGACGCTGGTGTAATAGCCCAGCAGCTGCAGGGGCACCACCGCCAGGGAAGCCACGAAATGCTCGTCGGTCTTGGGGATATAGACGGTGAAATTCACCGAATCCTCCACGGAGAAATTGCCGTTGGTGGTGAGGCCCATCAGATACGCGCCCCGGGATTTGCATTCCATCATATTGGACACCGTTTTTTCATACAGCCGGCTCTGGGTCAAAACGCCGATCACCAGGGTGTTGTTTTCGATGAGGCTGATGGTGCCGTGCTTGAGCTCCCCCGCGGCGTAAGCCTCGGAATGGATATAGCTGATCTCCTTCATTTTCAGGCTGCCTTCCAGGGAAATGGCATAGTCCAGCCCCCTGCCGATAAAGAAAATATCGTGGGCGTTGGCGATCTTGGAGGCGAACCACTGGAGGCGCTCCTTATCCTCCAGGATGCGCCTGATCTTCTCGGGGATCAGGGAAAGCTCCTCCAGGTCATGGGCGTAAGCATCGGCGCTGACCGTGCCCCGGACGAAGGCCATCTGCACCGCCAGCAGGTCCATGGCGATGAGCTGGGCGCTGTACGCCTTGGTGGTGGCTACGGCGATTTCGGGGCCTGCCAGGGTGTAGAGCACATGGTCCGCCTCCCGGGCGATGGTGGAGCCGATAACGTTCACCACCGCCAGCGTCTTTGCGCCCCGCTCCCTGGCGACCCGCAGGGCAGCCAGGCTGTCCGCCGTTTCGCCGGACTGGGAAATCACGATGACTAAGGTGCTTTCGGAAAGCGGCAAATTGCGATAGCGGAATTCGGAGGCCAATTCCACCCGCACGGGGAGCTGGGCCAGCTCCTCGATCACGTACTGGGCCGCCATGCCCACGTGCCAGGCCGAGCCGCAGGCCACGATATCGATTTGGGTAAGGGAGCGGATCATATCGTCGGTGAGCCCCGTTTCCGCAAGGTCGATCTTCCCGTTCTTTACCAGGCTGTTCAGGGTATCCCGGACGGCGGCGGGCTGCTCGTGGATCTCTTTCAGCATGAAATGCTCAAAGCCGCCCTTTTCCGCCGCGGCGGCGTCCCAGGTGATTTCCGTCTGGTTCAACGTCACTTCGTCGCCGTTCAGGTCGTAAAACTTTACCTGCCCCGGGGATACCCGGGCCACCTGCAGATTGTCGATGTAATAGACGCTGCGGGTGTATTTGAGGATGGCGGGCACGTCGGAGGCCAGGAAAGACGCATCCTCCGCCGTGCCGATAATGAGGGGCGAATCCTTCCGGGCGGCAAAGATCTCGTCCGGGTAATCCTTGAACATGAGGGCCAGGGCGTAGCTGCCCCGCACCCGCACCATGGTCCGGGTAATGGCATCCACGGGGCCGATCTTGTATTTCTTGTAGTAGTAATCCACCAGCTTCACCACCACCTCCGTGTCGGTATCGCTGTAAAAGGCATAGCCGTGGCGCAGCAGCTTTTCCTTGAGCTCTGCGAAGTTTTCGATGATGCCGTTGTGGACGCCCGCCACGTCCGATTCCACTTTTCCGCTGCCGCTGCCCGTGCAGTTGCCGCTGACGTGGGGATGGGCGTTGACGGTGCTGGGGTCCCCGTGGGTGGCCCAGCGGGTATGCCCGATGCCGCAATTTCCCTTCAGGGCCCGGCCCTGATCGGTCTTGTCCGCCAGGTGGTAGAGCTTGCCAGTGGCCTTCACCACCTCCGCCAGGGCCTTCCCGTCCCGAACGGCAAGCCCGGCGGAGTCATAGCCCCGGTATTCCAGCTTTTGAAGGCCGTCCAGCAGGATGGGCGCGGCCTGATCCTTTCCCGTATATCCGACGATTCCGCACATGGCTCCCTTGCCTCCCGTAAGCGAATTTAACATGGGATATTATGCTGTCCCGGCCCGGCCCAGTCAATGCTTTTCCTGCTCAAAAGCTGTTTTTTTGCAGGAACGCATGGACCTCCTTCGCCGCGGCCCGCCCGTCCGCCAGGGCCCGTACCACCAGGGATTGGCCCATGCGCATATCCCCTGCGGAGAACGTTTTGCCGCCCAAATGATGGCTCCCATCCTCCGGCAGCAGCCGTCCCCGGGGGTCTTTGTTCAGGCCATAAGCCTGCGCCGTCTGATCCTCGCAGCCGATGAAGCCCGCCGCAATCAGCATCAGATCACAGGGCAGGCTCTCTTCCGTGCCCGGGATGGGCTGGGGCCTGCCGCCAGCAAACCGCAGCCTGACAGTTTCCACGCAGGTTAACTCGTTTGCAGCGGTAGTCAGGATCTTGCTCACCGTCGTTTCGTATCTTCTGGGATCGCCGCCCTGGACGGCGGCGGCCTCCGCTTGCCCGTAATCGGTGCGCAGCACCCGGGGCCACTGAGGCCAGGGATTGCCCGGGGCTCGGTGCTCCGGCGCTTGGGGCATCATTTCCAGCTGGGTCACGGACAGGCAGCCCTGGCGCAGGGCGGTGCCTACGCAGTCGTTGCCCGTATCCCCGCCGCCCACCACGATCACCTGCTTTCCCCGGGCGGTGACGGCGGATTCGGCGCTGTTCAGTACGCCTTGGGTGGCGGCGGTCAGGTAATCCACCGCAAAGTGAACGCCCTTCGCGTCCATGTGCGGGAGCGGCAGGGAACGGGGTTTCCTGCTGCCGCCGCACAAAAGGACGGCGTCATATTCGTTTGTCGCCTCCGGCGCGGCTTCCGTATTCAGCAGAAAGGCGATGCCCTCCGCCTCCATCAGGCGGATGCGCCG
>CAJOPV010000099.1 GCA_905236495.1 uncultured Christensenellaceae bacterium | reverse complement strand
GAATTAACTGTCGTTTCTCCTCATTCTCTGTATCGTTTTCAAGATTCCCGCGCCCCTTTTTTCAGGCGCTCGATTAGATTACCACAAATCAGTCCCGATTGTCAACAGGTTTTTGAACGAAAATGTTGATTTTTTTGAAACTTTTTTGAATCCCGAACCTTTGTGAAACAGGCCGGAAAAATCGTTCGTGATAAGCTGATCTATTCATTTTCTTCATATTATAATCGTTCGCCTCCGCAACATTTCCCAGCATGGCGATTTTCCGCCGGGGTACAATAGGCACGGGTGAAGGAACGTGACGGGCTTAAAGAAAATGATCGGGCTGCCGGTGATGATGAACGGGAAGGCGGCGGGCAGCGTGCTGCGGGGCGTGCTGACGGAGGACGGGCGCAGCCTGCGGGGCATCGTGATGCGGGGCGGGCTGAAGGGCCCCCGCTGGCTTCCCCGGGATCAGATCGCCCTGATCGGCAAGCTGTCGGTCATCGGCACGGGCAGGCCCGGGCGGCTGCCCAAGGACGCGGGCTATCGCCTGTTCCGGGTCAGCGACCCGGAGGGGGCCAGGCTGGGCATCGTCACCGACGCGCTGATGAATGAGGAGACGCTGCGGGTGACGGCGCTGGAGATTTCCAGCGGGCCGCTGGACGATCTCACCGACGGACGCTGGTACGCCACCGCCTTTCAGGTGCGGCCCGGCGGCGATACGGGCCACGTGACCGTTCCCCTGGTCCGAGAGGAGGTGGAAGGTTCGTGAGCAAGCTGATCTGGGCCGGTATGGCGGGCTTTTTCTGCGGCATGAAATACGGGGCGCATCCCCTCTGCTGGAAGCGGATGAAGCGGAAGACCATGAAAATGATGAAACGTCTGAACAAATGAACACCGAGGACAGAAGCGCCCTGCCCGCACCCCGGGGCCTGAGCCGGGCAGGAAAATGGCTGTTCGGCCTGGTGGCGGCGGGGCTTGCGGTGCTGCTGCGGAGGCCCCTGCTTGCCCTGGCGGGGCAGGCGGCGGCGGCAGGGCTGTTGACCGTGCTGGCCCTGCCCCTGTGCCGGGCGCTGGAAGGCCGCGTATCCCGTCGGGGCGCGGCCCTTTTCGCCGTGCTGGCCCTGGTGGGAGGGCTGGTGATCCTGATCGCCCTGCTGATGCCGCCGCTGATCGCCCAGATCACCCTGATCATCAACCAGGCACCCCAATATTTCCGCGCCCTGGAAGACATTTGGGACGGCATCGCCCGGTGGGAGTGGGTGCGCTTCCTGGGGCTGGATGAGAACGGGCCGGAGCAGTGGCTGGCCCGGGGCGCCCAATGGATCGGGGAAAGCCTTCCGGGGCTGGTATCCCTGCTGGCCTCCTGGGTGGGAGGATTGGGCCGCGCCTTCCTGGCCCCGGCGCTGGCCTATTATTTCCTCCGGGATCGGGAGGTCATCGCCTATCGGCTGTCCTTGTGGATACCGCTGAAATACCGCCGGCGGGCCTTGGCTGCCCTGCGGGAAATGCGGCGGGAGGCGGGGGGCTACGCCCGGGGGCAGATGCTGGTTTCCCTGGCGGTGGCGGCGCTCACCGCCCTGGGGCTGCTGCTGACGGGCGTGCCCGCCTGGCTGGCCCTGGGGGTGCTGATGGGCTTATGCGAATGGATCCCCTATGTGGGCCCCCTGATCGGCGGGGTGCCCATCCTGCTGTTTTCCCTGCCCATGGGGCTTTCCACGGCGCTCTGGGCGGTGGGGATCACCGCGGCGGTGCAGCAGATCGAGGGCTACTGCCTTTCCCCCCGGCTCATGGCGGGAGCCACCGGGCTGCATCCGGCGGCGGTGCTGCTGCTGCTTTCCTTCGGAGGGGCGCTGGGCGGGCTGCCCGGTATGATGGCGGCGATCCCCGCTTTTGTGTGCCTCCGGGGGGCGGCGCGGGTGCTGTATCACACCCGTATGTAAAAATTCCAGAAACTTTGTTTTTTCGTGGATTTCAGGCTGTTTTTCGCCTTGCGGCCTGGAAGGATATGGTGTATAATAATGGAAAGGAAGGAGGGTGCGCGTTGTCCGAACGATTTGAAACCATGAAAATGCCCCCTCTGCCGGAAGGCAAGGAAACGGCTGCGGATATTTTGGCCCACGTGTATCGCGCCCTGCAGGGCAAGGGCTACGACCCCATTACCCAGCTGGTGGGCTTCGTGCTCACCGGCGAACCCACCTATATCACCAGCTTTCAGGGGGCCAGAAGCCTGATCTGCCGCCTGGAGCGGGACGAGATCCTGGAGGAGCTGGTGCGCTATTACGTGGAAAACAAGCTGAACAGATGAAGGGGCGGCTGCTGGCCCTGGACGTGGGCGACAGGCGCATCGGCATCGCCGTCAGCGACCCTGCCCGCGTCATCGCCTCGCCCCACAGCGTATATACCCGGGTGGGGTATTCGCCCGACGTGAAGCACATCCAGGGCTTGTGCCGGGAGCTGGAAATCACCCAGGTGGTCTGCGGCCTGCCCCGGAACATGGACGGCAGCGTGGGCTTTCAGGCGGAGAAGGTGATGGCCTTCGCGGAAAAGCTCCGGGAAGCGGGGCTGGACGTGGTTTTCCAGGACGAACGCTTATCCACCGTATCGGCCCATCAGGCGCTGATCGAGGGCGGCATGCGCCGGGAGGCGCGGAAGGGCGTGGTGGACAAGGTCGCCGCGGCGGTGATTTTGCAGCAGTATCTGGACGGCGCCTCATCAGGCGCGCCTGAATCATGTAATTGGAGGAGCATACCATGACGGACGACATCAACAACAACATCCCGGAGGAAGAGGACCTGCCCGAAGGCATCATCGAGCTGACGGACGAGGACGGCGTAACCACCCAGTTTGAATACCTGACCACCATCGAATATCAGGACGAATTATACGTAGTGCTGATGGTGCTGGACGACGAGGAAACGGACGACGAGGAAGGCGAAGTGCTGATCCTGAAGATCGAAAAGGACGAGGAAACCGGCGAGGATATCTATGTATCCGTTGACGACGACGAGGTTTCCCAGGCCGTGTTCAATCAGTTCGTCGCCATGATGGACGAGGAAGACGAAGAATAAATCCTTCCGCCAAAAGTTTCACGTGAAACAAAAGCCGCCTCAGCAGGCGGTTCAGAGCATCGACAAAGTCGATGCTCTGCCATCGAAAGTCAGCAAACAAGACTTTCGATGGATTGCATCAATTTGCTGTAAAATGGCGTTTCCGGGCACACATGCTCGGAATCACTCATTTTACGGTCGCAAATTGATATCGGAAGCAGTCATCCTGACTGCTCCTCGGACCGGGAGACCCGGTCCTGCGGAT
>CAJOPV010000098.1 GCA_905236495.1 uncultured Christensenellaceae bacterium | reverse complement strand
CGGCGTCACTACCTTTGAAACGGTGGAAAAGCCCGCGTGCTATGTGGCCTATTACCCCGGCAGCTATACCGTGCGCGTCACCGGCGGCGCGCTGCGCATCCGGTATATCAGCGATTTTTGGTGCACCCCGGCGACGGACGAAAGCTTGGCCCAGGAAAGGCACGACGTGGCGCAAAAGGATATCCCCTTTGATTTTTGTTTTAACTGCCCGATGCCCGCTAACGAGTAAGAGATGAGCCGCCGCCTGAGCCATAAATTCACGGCGGACGAGGAGTATATCCATGGGGAGATCGCCCGGTCTGGCCCCGGCACGCTGCTGCTTGCTTTGCAGATCGAGCATATGACCGGCAAATCGGTCAACGAAAGATAGTAAAGAATGGCTCCGCTGTTCCCTGCACGGACGGCGGATTTTTTTGATTGGGCGGATTTGAGAAAAAAAGACTGAAATTTATATAAAATGGGATTGATTTTTCCGTTGAATGCATATAAAATGGCATTAGAAGAAATTTATACGAGGAGGTGCTCCCTTTTGAACTACGCGGAAGAGTCGCTGCGGCTGCATGGAGAATGGCAGGGGAAGATCGAGGTGATCTCCCGGGTGCCGGTGAAGAGCAAGGACGATTTGTCTCTGGCCTACACCCCCGGCGTGGCCCAGCCCTGCCTGGAAATTCAGAAGGACTACGACAAATCCTTTTCCCTCACCCGCCGGCATAACCTGGTGGCGGTGATTACCGACGGCACTGCCGTGCTGGGGCTGGGGGATATCGGCCCGGAGGCGGGCATGCCGGTGATGGAGGGCAAGTGCGCCCTGTTCAAGGCCTTCGGGGACGTGGACGCTTTCCCCATCTGCGTCCGCAGCAAGGACGTGGATGAAATCGTGCGCACGGTGTATCTCATTTCCGGGTCCTTCGGCGGCATCAATCTGGAGGATATCGCCGCCCCCCGGTGCTTTGAGATCGAGCGGAGACTGAAGGAAATCTGCGATATTCCCGTGTTCCATGATGACCAGCACGGCACCGCCGTGGTGGTGGGCGCTGCCATGATCAACGCCCTGCGGGTGGTGGGCAAGGACATTGGGGAAGCCAAGGTGGTCATCAACGGCGCGGGCAGCGCCGGCATCGCCATCGGCAAGCACCTGATGAACCTGGGCGTTCGGCACTTAAAGATGGTGGATCGCTTCGGCATCCTGTGCGAAGGGGAGCAGATGAACCCAGCCCAGGAGGAAATGGCGAAAATCACCAATCCGGAGAAATTCTCCGGAAAGCTTTCGGACGCCATGAAAGGCGCGGACGTGTTCGTGGGCGTCAGCGCGCCGCACATTGTCAGTAAGGAAATGATCCAGTCCATGGCGCCCAAGGCCATCGTGTTCCCCATGGCGAACCCCGTGCCCGAGATCGAGCCGGAGGACGCCCTGGCGGCCGGCGCGGCGGTGGTTGGCACCGGCAGGAGCGACCATCCCAACCAGATCAACAACGTGCTTTGCTTCCCCGGCCTGTTCCGGGGCGCTCTGGACGTGCGGGCACGGGATATCAATGAGGAAATGAAGCAGGCCGCTTCCCACGCCCTGGCGGATCTGGTGAGCCCCGAGGAATTGACCGCCCAATACATCCTGCCCCTGGCCTTTGACAAGCGGGTGGGCCCCGCCGTGGCTGCCGCCGTGGCGAAGGCCGCCCGGGACAGCGGCGTGGCGAGACTGTAAATCAGGGAACAAAAGACAGTTAAGCGTGAATAGGAAATCATAAACATGGATGAAGTTTATCCATCTCCACTTTTCACCATTCAACTTCATCAAGCGAAGGAGTGAGAAGCATGAGCGTGAAAACCAAGGCGAAAAAACCTCTGGAATTCTTCAATCTTCCCTGGCCCATCTTCCTGATCATCACCGGCATCACCCTGGCGGCTACCTACCTGGGCGTGCTGCCGACGGGCATGGCGGGCTGCTTCCTGTTCATGATCGTGGTGGGCACCATCCTGGGGTGGATCGGCGATCATACCCCCATCATCAAATCCTACCTGGGCGGCGGCGCCATCGTATGCATCTTCGGCTCAGCCCTGCTGGTTTATTTCCATCTGCTTCCGGATGGGGAAATGGCCCTGCCGCTGAAGAACCTGAACCTGGTAGGCGCCATCAACAGCTTCTTCAAGGGCGACGGCGGCTTCCTGGATTGGTACATCGCCGCCCTGATCACCGGCTCTATCCTCGGGATGAACCGCAAGCTCCTGGTGAAGGCCGCAGCCCGGTATTTCCCCGCCATCTTTGGCGGATTGATCCTGGCCTTCGGATTGTGCATGGGCGTGGCGGCTATCATGGGCTATCCCGTCATTAACGCCCTGCTGCTCGTCGCCCTGCCCATCATGGGCGGCGGCATGGGCGCCGGGGCCACCCCCCTGTCCCGGATCTTTGATGCCAACCCCAACGTGGCGATGGACGCCTCTCAGGCCATTTCCATCATGTCTCCCGCCGTGGCGATCGGCAACGCCATCTCCATCGTGCTGGCCGGCGTGCTGGTGAAGGTGATCTCGGGAAAGATGAACGGCAACGGCAGCCTGATGCAGGCCGGCACCATGGACCCCAAGGAGCTGGAAATCAGCCCCGAAATGCAGCAGAAGCGCAATAAGATCGACCTGCATCAGCTGGGCATCGGCCTGCTGGTTTCCGGCGCGTTCTTTGCTGTCGGCTTCATTTTCCAGGGCCTGTGGAACGCTCTGGGAACAGGCATTACCATTCACGCCTACGCCTGGATGATCATTACCGTGGCTGTCTGCAAGATCACCAATATCGTGCCGGAGCGCATCGAGGTGGCCTGCTTCCAGTGGTTCCAGTTTATTATGAAAAACCTGACGAACATGCTGCTGGTGGGCATCGGCATCTGCTATCTGGATATCGGCACGGTGATCTCCAGCTTCAGCGTGACCTACCTGCTGCTGTGCCTGGCTACCTGCGTAGGCGCGTTTGTGGGCGCGGCGCTGATCGGCAAGCTGGTGGGCTTCTATCCCTTTGAATCCGGCATCACGGCTGGCCTGTGCATGAGCAACATGGGCGGCACCGGCGACGTGGCGGTGCTCTCCGCCGCGGACCGCATGGAGCTGATGCCCTTCGCTCAGATTTCCTCCCGCCTGGGCGGCGCCATCATCCTGCTGCTTGCCAGCCTGCTTCTGTCCGTGTTGGCTCAGTACATCATCCCGCCGGAAGCGGCCCAGCAGGCTGCCGAAACGGCGAGAACGCTCATCGCTACGCTGCCCGTCGCGTAAACTGTCTTGGATCTTCGGCGGGGACGCTTCACGGCGCCCCGCCGCTTTTTGTTATACGGGCTTGAAGCCCGGAGGAACCAGTGATATAATAAGGGCATTAACTCCGTAAGGAGGGGTTTTGTGGATATTACCTACGTATGCGGTCACCGCAACCCGGATACCGACGCCATCGTATCCGCCATGGCGTATGCCAGCCTGTGCAATATGCTGGGGGAAAACGAATACGAGCCGGTGCGCCTGGGCCCGGTGAACGATGAGACGGCGTTCCTGCTGAAAAAATTCGGCTTTGAGCCGCCCCGCCTGCTTTCCACCGTGCGCACCCAGGTGAAGGATATCGATTTTGACCGCCCGCCGAAGCTGGGGGTCAACGTGCCGGTGAGCCACGCCTGGGAGATCCTGCAGGAGACCCAGGCCCTCACCGCCCTGCCCGTGGTGAACGAGGACGGCACCCTCTGCGGCCTTGCCACCACCGGGGGCATCGCGGAAAGCGATATGCGCTCCATCCAGACCCCGGTGGTCCATGACGCGCCTATTTTCAACGTGCTTTCCGCCCTGGAGGGCCACATCATCAACCGGGACGAGGACGTGTTTGACAGCATATCCGGCGAGGTGGTGATCGCCCTGCCCATACCGGGGGACGATTGCCTCCGGGGGGTGAAGGAAGGGGCCGTGGTGCTCTGCGGGCAGCAGGAGGAAGTGGTGGAAAAGGCGCTGGCGATCAAGGCCAGCTGCATCATTTTGTGCCAGAGCAGCCTGGCGGAAAAATACCGGGGCCTATCCTCCGAAACCTGCGTCATCGTCACCCCCTACGACGCCTGGCGGGCCGCCCGGATGCTGTATCAGGCCACCCCCGTGGGCCGCATCGCCAAGCTGAATGAGATCGTCTGCTTTCATCTGGACGATTATCTGGACGACGTAAGGGACACCGTGCTGCAAAGCCGCTTCCGCAGCTATCCCGTCCTGGACGCGGACAATAAAGTGGTGGGCACCCTGGGAAGGTATCACCTGATCCGCCCCAAGCGCAAGCGCATCGTGCTGGTGGATCATAACGAGGTGGGCCAAAGCGTGCCGGGGCTGGAGCAGGCGGAGCTGGTTGGCATCATCGATCATCACAGGCTGGGGGACGTGCAGACCGGCTCCCCGGTGTTCATGCGCAACGAGCCCGTGGGCAGCACCAATACCATCGTCGCCACCATGTTTCAGGAGCACGGCCTGATGCCGGGGGAGAAGCTGGCGGGGCTGATGGCGGGGGCCATTCTCAGCGATACGGTCATGTTCAAGTCTCCCACCACCACGCCCCGGGATCGGCGCATCGCGGAGCGTCTTGCCCGCATCGCGGGCATCGACCTGGACGGGCTGGGCAAGGAGGTTTTCTCCGCCGGCTTTGCGGATAAGCCCGCCAAAACGCTGCTGCGCACCGATTTTAAGGAGTTTCATTTAGCCGATCATAAACTGGGCATCAGCCAGATCACCACCCTGGATTCCGCCGCCATGCTGGAACGCCGGGAGGAATTCCTCAAGGAAATGGAAGCCCTGAAAGCCGATCGGGATTACGATTTGGTGCTGCTGATGGTGACGGACGTGCTGAGGGAAGGGACGGAGCTTTTGTTCGCGGGGGATAAGGAAATCATCCGCCAGGCCTTCAGCCTGAATAAGCTGGAGGGCAGCAGCGTATTCCTCAAGGGCATCGTATCCCGGAAAAAGCAGATGGTGCCCGCCCTTGCGCTGCTGTGGGGGTAAAGAAAAGGAGGAGCAGAATATGGACAGGACCTATCCCAATTATTTTGAGGCTGTCGGGCTTTCCCGGGCGGATACGGACGCCCGCATTCAGCGATCTTTTGACACCATCTTTTTTGACCCGGAGGAAAAATTCTATCACGACGTGGATGCCGACAGCGGCTGTATGGAGGATACGGGCAATCACGACGCCCGCACCGAGGGCATGAGCTACGGCATGATGATGTGCGTGCAGATGGACAGGCAGGACCTGTTCGATAAGCTGTGGCAGTTTTCCAAGCGCTATATGCTTTTGACCGAGGGCCCCAACGCCGGGTACTTTGCCTGGTCGGTGCAGTTAAACGGCGTCCACAACGCCGAGGGCCCCGCCCCGGACGGGGAAGAATACTTCGCCATGGCCCTGTTCCTGGCGGACAAAAGATGGGGAAGCCAGGGAAAATTCGATTACCTGTCCGACGCCCGGGAGATACTGCGCCACTGCGTGCACCAGACGGAACTGACCGGCGGCGATCCCATGTGGAACCCGGAAAATAAGCTCATCAAATTCGTGCCCGGCATGGAGATCAGCGATCCCAGCTATCACCTGCCCCATTTCTATACCCTCTTTGCGGAGCGGGCGGACGAGCGGGACGCCGCCTTCTGGCGCTCCGCCGCCGACGCCAGCCGGGCCTACATCGCCCTGAGCGCCCATCCCGTGACGGGCCTCAGCGCCGAGTACGCCGACTACGGCGGGGAGCCGATCCTTCTGTTCCATAAGCCCTGGCCCTGGTATTCCGACGCTTATCGGGTGATGATGAATATTGGGCTGGACAGCCTGTGGTTCGGGCGCAGGCCGGAATATGAAAAAATCGCCGTGAACATTCAGCACTTCCTTTTCTCTCAATTGCCGGAGGAAAACTACCGGGCCTGCATGCTGGACGGCACCCGAACCCAGGAGCCCGCCATGCACCCCACCGCCATCACCGCCTGCTGCGCCGCCTCGGTCATTGCCGGGGAGGGTGAGCATGCCAACCATTGGCTGCGCCGCTTTGCCGATCTGCCCCTGCGGAAGGGCAATCGCCGGTACTACGATAATTGCCTGTATTTCTTCTGCCTGCTGATGCTGGGCGGGCGGTACAGGGTTTACTGAACGATTTAAGAAAAAAGATATATTTGCTGATTTAAGAAAAAAGATATATTTCCGCGCTTTACTTTCCAGGACCCGCATGGTATAATATCAAGCGGGTCATTATTTGCCCAGCGGGGCAGGGGCTGACCCAAGAAAGGGAGGCGACGGCATGCTGGATGATCTGAAGGTGTTGAGCCGTATTGCTCCCGATCTGATGGCGGATATCGGTCGGCGGGCCCAGGTGCTTTCCTCCATTGAGAGCATGCAGCCCGTGGGTCGGCGTGCCCTGGCGTCAAGGCTTAACCTGCCGGAGCGGGAGGTGCGCTCCGCCGCCGCGGCCCTCAAGGAGCAAGGGCTCATTTCCATGGACGCGGCGGGGATGCAGCTGACCCCTCAGGCCATCGAGGTGCTTTCCGGGGCCCACGATCTGAGCCGGGCGATGTTCGGGCTGACGAAGCTGGAGCATGCCCTGAGCAGCCTTCTGCACGTGCCCTACGTGGTGGTGGTGGCGGGCAATGCCGACGCGGATCCTCAGGTGCTGCGGGAGGTGGGCCGGGCGGCGGCCCATCGGGTGCATAAGCTGATGCAGAGCGGCATGACGCTGGCGGTGACCGGGGGCCGCACCATGAGCGAAATGGCCCGGGGCATGCAGAGCGCCACGCCCATCAACGTGATGGTGGTGCCCGCCCGGGGCGGCATGGGCACCTCGGTGGAGATCCAGGCCAACACCGTGGCGGCGGAGATCGCCAGGCGCGTGGGCGGGCATCATCGGGTGATGCATCTGCCCGATACCCTGGACGCGGCGGCCCTGCAGGAAATGATGCGGCTGCCGGAGGTCAGGGAAACGCTGGAGCTTTTGCAGCGCACCGATCTGGTGGTGCACGGCGTGGGCCGGGCGGATACCATGGCCCAGAAGCGGCGGCTCACCGCGGAGGAAACGGATAAGCTGCGTCAGCAAAAGGCGGTGGGGGAGGCCTTCGGGGATTTCTTCGATTTCGAGGGGAAAACCGTTCTGCAGGCCAGCACCGTATCCTTGGGCCTGGGAAAACTGCATAAGGACAGCCGCATGGTGGCTGTCGCCGCCGGGGAGCGCAAGGCCGAGGCCATCATCGCCGCCACCCGCCATGAAAAGCACGATTCCCTCATTACCGACGAGGCCGCAGCCCAGAAGATCGTAGCGCTGCTGGGGGCGTGACCTGAAAAATGATACCACGGCCCTTCCGGCCTTGGCATACAACACCCAATTGAATCAACATAAAAAGGAGAGTCAGGAACATGAGCGATCTGAACAAGAAAACCATCGACGACATCAACGTAAAAGGCAAGCGGGTATTGGTCCGGGTGGATTTCAACGTGCCCATGAAGGACGGCGTCATCACCAACGATAAGCGCATCAAGGCCGCCCTGCCCACCATCCAGAAGCTGGTGAAGGACGGCGGCAAGGTGATCCTGTGCAGTCATCTGGGCAAGCCCAAGAACGGGCCGGAAGAAAAATTCTCCCTGGCGCCCGTGGCGGTGCGGCTGAGCGAACTGCTGGGCCAAAACGTGGTGTTCGCCAATGACGATACCGTGGTGGGCGATCAGGCCAAGGCCGCCGTGGCCGCCATGAAGGACGGCGACGTGGTGCTGCTGCAGAACACCCGCTTCCGCAAGGAAGAAACCAAAAACATCGAGGATTTCTCCAAGGAGCTGGCCTCCCTGGCGGATTGCTATGTGGACGACGCTTTCGGCTCCTGCCACCGGGCTCACTGCTCCACCGAGGGCGTGACAAAGTTCACCTCCCCCAATGTGGCGGGCTATCTGATCGGCAAAGAGCTCTCCGTTATGGGCAAGGCCCTGGAAAACGCGGATCGGCCCTTCGTGGCGGTGCTGGGCGGCGCCAAGATCGAAGATAAGCTGAACGTCATCAACAACCTGCTGGAGAAAGTGGATACCCTCATCATCGGCGGCGGCATGGCCTTCACCTTCCTCAAGGCCCAGGGCCTGGAGATCGGCAAATCCCTGCTGGATGAAAGCAAGATCGATTACTGCAAGGATATGATGAAGAAGGCCCAGGAGAAGGGCGTGAAACTGCTCCTGCCCATCGATACCGTGTGCGTGAAAGCTTTCCCCGATCCCATCGACGCGGAAATCGATACCCTGGTGGTGGATTCCGACCGGATCCCCGCGGACATGGAGGGCTGCGATATCGGCCCCAAGAGCGCCAAGCTCTTCGGCGATGCCGTGAAGGCCGCCAAGACCGTGGTTTGGAACGGCCCCATGGGCGTGTTTGAGAATCCCACCCTGGCGAAGGGCACCCTGGCTGTGGCCCAGGCCATGGCGGACAGCGAAGCGGTCACCATCATCGGCGGCGGCGACAGCGCGGCGGCTGTGGAAAAGATGGGCCTGGCGGACAAGATGACCCACATCTCCACCGGCGGCGGCGCCTCCCTGGAATACCTGGAAGGCAAGGTCCTCCCCGGCGTCGCGGCTCTGGATGAAAAATAAGATCAGAATATGCGGGAAACCTTTCTTTCAGGAGAACGAAAGGTTTCTCGCGCTCTTCCAAAGAAAGCCGGCTGGAGATTGAAAGTTTGATTCTTTACTCCCTGTTTCGGGGAGATGAAGAAAAGATCAGTTTTTCCCACGTGGTTTTCGGGAAGGTGCGGGAGGGTGCTTTTGACGCAGAAGCATCCTCCCGTAAAAACAAAAAATAAAAGAAAGAGGTGTTCCCCATGCGCAAGCCCATCATTGCCGGCAACTGGAAAATGAACAAGACCCCCGCCGAGGCGAAGGCCCTGGTGAACGAGCTCAAGCCCCTGGTGAAGGATGCCACCGCCACCGTGGTGGTCTGCGTGCCTGCTATCGACATCCCCGCCGTGAAGGAAGCCGTGAAGGGCAGCAACATTCATCTGGGCGCCCAGAACGTGCACTTCAAGGAAAGCGGCGCTTATACGGGCGAACTCAGCGCCGCCATGCTGAAGGAAGCGGGCGTTGAATACGTCATCATCGGGCACAGCGAACGCCGCCAGTATTTCGGCGAGACCGACGCCACCGTGAACCTGCGCACCTTAGCCGCCGTGAAGGCCGGCCTGACCCCCATCATCTGCGTGGGCGAGCGCAAGGAAGAACGCGAAGCGGGCTACACCGACGCCCTGGTGGAATACCAGACGCTCATCGCCCTGAACGGCCTTTCCGATAACGAAATCAAGAAGGCCGTGATCGCTT
>CAJOPV010000097.1 GCA_905236495.1 uncultured Christensenellaceae bacterium | reverse complement strand
GTCATGGGGATACCGGCGCGGCGGCTCAGGTCGCTGAGCGTCGCCTTTTTCACCATGATTTTCACGATGGGGTTATCCAGCAGCTTAAACTTCTCATGGATTTGGATGGCCTCTTCCTTGAGCCAGGGATACTCGTCCAGCAGATCCTGGAGCCGGGTATTTTCGTTGATTTCCATTTTAACCCCGGATCTCCTTCACGATGCCCGCGGCCTCCGCCACCAGCCGCTGGATCTCATCGAAATTGCCTTCCTTCACCAGCTTGCCGCTGACCATCCAGCTGCCGCCGCAGGCCACGATGCGGTCATACTTCAGGTAATCCCGCACGTTATCGGGGCCGATGCCGCCGGTGGGCATAAAGCTGACGCCCACATAGGGGGCCGCCAGGGCCTTGATCATTTTGAGGCCGCCGGATGGTTCGGCGGGGAAGAATTTCAGCACGTCCAGGTCAAACTGCAGCGCCGCCTCGATCTCGGTGGGGGTGCAGATGCCGGGGGTCATGGGCACGCCCTTTTTCAGCACATGCTCGGTGACCTTGGGGTTGAACCCGGGGCTGACGATGAACTTGGCCCCGGCGTCGATGGCCCGGTCCGCCTGCTCGCAGGTCAGCACGGTGCCGGCGCCCACGATCATATCGGGATAGGCCTTCGCCATCCGGCGGATGGATTCCTCGGCGGCGGCGGTGCGGAAGGTGACCTCCGCGCAGGGCAATCCGCCCAGCATCAGCCTTTCCGCCAGGGGCAGGGCGGCGGCGGCATCCTCCAGCACCACCACGGGCACGATGCCGATTTTGTTCAGCTTTTTCATCATTTCGTTCATATCCGACAGCCTCCTTCGTTAAATTGCTTTTTCATCTGTAATGGCAACGGTGATTTCCCCGGCTTCCCGGCAGGCGGCAAGCAGCTTTTCATTCAGCGGCTGCACCACCATTTCCCCGGGGGTGAGGATCATTTTCTTCACGGAAGAAATGGCCTGCCCGTCGGCATAGACGGTGAGGTAATGGTCCCGATACACCTGATCGGGACGGAACATAAGGTCGATGCCCCTGTTTTCCTCATCCAGCAGGATCTTCTGAGGCACGGTGCCCCGAACGCCCCTGCCATCCCGGACGGGGATCGCCCGGCCTTCCCGGCGCTCTCCCCGGGCGTACCGGGCCGCCATTTCCCCGGCCCGGAAGGATTCGTTGCTCACGTGATCCACCAGATCGTGTACATGGAGCACGTTTCCGCAGGCGAACACCCCGGGTATGCTGGTTTCCAGGGTATCGCTGACGACGGCGCCGCTGGTAACGGGGCTCATTTCCACCCCCGCCCCGGCGCTGAGCTCGTTTTCCGGGATCAGGCCTACGGACAGGAGCAGCGTATCGCAGTCTAACTCCATTTCGGTGCCGGGGATGGGCTTCCTTTTTTCATCCACCTTCGCCACCGTCACCCCCGTCACCCGTTCCCTGCCGTGGATATCGATAACGGTATGGGACAGGTACAGGGGGATGCCGTAATCCTGCAAGCATTGAACGATATTGCGGTTCAGGCCGCTGGAATAGGGCATCAGCTCCACGCAGGCCAGCACCTTGGCGCCCTGCAGCGTCATGCGCCGGGCCATGATGAGGCCGATATCCCCGCTGCCCAGGATCACCACCCGGCGGCCCGGCATGAAGCCCTCCAGGTTCACGAATTTCTGGGCGGTGCCGGCGCTGTAAATGCCGGCGCAGCGCGTGCCGGGGATGGCGAGGGCGCCCCGGGGCCTTTCCCGGCAGCCCATCGCCAGCACGACGGCCTTGGCCTCAAACACCTGCAGGCCCGCCTCCCGGCTCACGGCGGTGACCCGCTTTTCCCCGGAAACGGATAAAACCGTCACCCCGGTGCGGATATCGATGCCCAGTTCCCTTGCGGTATCGATATCCCGCTGGGCGTACTCCGGGCCGGTCAATTCTTCCTTGAAGCGGTGCAGGCCGAACCCGTTATGGATGCACTGCCGCAGGATGCCCCCGGGCTGATCCTCCCGTTCCAGGACGATCAAGCTGTCAATGCCCTGCTTTTTGGCGGCGATGGCGGCGGCAAGGCCCGCCGGGCCCGCGCCAATCACCAGCACATCGACTTTCACGGCGTTTTCACTCATGGCCCCGGGCCTCCTTTGCGATATCGGTCAGCGTACCCACCAGCAGGCGGCTTTCCCCGCCGCACTTGGTGATCTCCAGGGGAGAAGCCCCCAGCTCCTCGCACAGAATCTCCATCACCCGGGGAGAGCAGAAGCCCCCCTGGCACCGGCCCATGCCGGCCCGGGTGCGGCGCTTCACGCCGTCTATGGACCGGGCGCCTACAGGCCTGCGGATGGCGTCCCGGATCTCCGCCTCGGTCACCACCTCGCAGCGGCACACGATACGCCCGTATTCCGGGTTTTCCCGGCAGGCGGCGGCCCGCTCCTCCTCCGTCATGGCGGAGAAGGGCTTGAGCAGCTTTTCCGCTTCCTTCAGGATGCGCCGGTTGGGCAGCTTCAATTGCTCCGCCACCATTTCCCCCAGCTCCTCGCCGATGGCGGGAGCGGCGGTGAGGCCGGGGCTTTCGATGCCGATGGCTTCAAAGGCGTTCTCCGGCGCGCCGTGGACCCGCCCGATGATGAAATCGTCGGTGGCGGGGTGGGCCCGGATGCCGGAAAAGGTGGTGATCACCGGGCGGGTGTTCACCTGGGGCCAGGTGAGGCGGCACTTTTCCAGCACGAAATCCAGGCCTTTCCTTGTGGTGGCGGTATCCAGGGGATCATCGATATCCTCGGCGGAGGGGCCCAGGAGGGCGTTGCCGTGGGCCGTGGGGGTCACAAGCACCCCTTTTCCCATCTTCCCGGGGCATTGGAACATGGTGCGCCGGAAAGGGCATTTCACCGTATGATCCATCAGGTAATATTCCCCCCGGCGGGGGATCAGCGTCACCTTTTCGTCGGAGATCAGGTTGTGCAGCTCACCGCCTCCGGCCCCGGCGCAGATGACGATAGCCCGGCTTTCGATGACCCCCTCCGGGGTCTCCGCGTGCCAGGTATCCAGATCCTCATACAGATTCGTAACCGGGCAGTTCAAATGGAATTCCACCCCGTTCTGGGCGGCGTGATAGGCCAGGGCCAGGGTCATTTCATAGGGACTCACCACGGCGCTCCGGGGCACGTCCAGGGCGCAGAGCACCGCCGGGTTTACGTTGGGCTCCTTTTTGATGATTTCGTCCCGTTCGATGATCTGAAGGTCTTTGACCCCGTTTTGCCGCCCCTGATCGTAGAGCCGCTCCAGGGTCTTTCGGTCGTCCTCGGAAAACCCGATCACCAGGGCGCCGTTGCGGTCGTAGGGCACGCCCAGCTCCTTCGCCAGGGCCTCGTACATGTTCGCGCCTTTTACGTTGTAATAAGCTTTCTTCGTGCCGGGCTTGGCGTCGTACCCCGCGTGGACGATGCCGCTGTTGGCCTTGCTGCTGCCGTCCGCCACGTCCTCCGCCGCCTCCAGCAGCGCTATCTTCCCGGCGTACTGGCTCAGCTTCCTCGCCACCGCGCAGCCCACCACGCCGCCGCCGATAATCAATACGTCATACATGTCGCCCATATCTCTCCTTTATTCGGTGGTTCCCTTTCGATCAATCAGTATAGCACATCCGCCCCGTTTTCACAAGCCCGGAGGCGGAATGCCCGCCGAAAGCAAAAAACGGGAAAATCTGCCGCCTTTTGAAACAAATCAGCCTCCCGTTTCGTCTATAT
>CAJOPV010000096.1 GCA_905236495.1 uncultured Christensenellaceae bacterium | reverse complement strand
CATGCTCTTCAGCCGGGAGAACGGGCGCATGATTACCAACGGGTCGGTGAAGCTGGGGTAAGAACGAGCGCGGGGGAGACCATCCATACCCCCCGAATAGCTGGAAAGAGCCCTTTCGACTTTCATCCGAGGAGCAGTCAGGATGACTGCTTCCGATATCAACCTGCGACCGTAAAATGAGCGTTTCCGGCCAAAGAGGCCCGGAAACGCCATTTTACAGTACATGGATGCTCTGGGCTGCCCCTGTATGGGGCAGCCATTGTTTTTATCGCTCTTCCCGGAAGTAGGAAAGGCCCAGGGAAGCAGGGGGCTGGTTTTCCCGTTTGTTGCGGATGCTGGAAATGATGAGCACGATGATGGTGACCACGTAGGGCAGCATCTTATACAGCTCCTTCACCGCCAGGTTCATGCCGGTGGGGATATACATATGCAGGATGTAAAGCCCGCCGAACAGGAAGGAGGAAAGCACCCCCACGTTGGGCCGCCAGATGGTGAAGATCACCAGCGCGATGGCAAGCCAGCCCCGGTCGCCGAAGGCGTTGTTGCTCCAGATGCCGCTGGCGTAGTCCATCACGTAATACAGCCCGCCCAGGCCGGCGATCATGCTGCCCAGGCAGGTGGCGGCGTACTTATACCGGGCCACGCTGATGCCGGCGGCGTCGGCGGTGTTGGGGCTTTCGCCCACGGCCCTCAGGTGCAGCCCCACCCTTGTGCGCCGCAGCACCCAAGCCGTCAGCAGCGCGATGATGACCGCCAGGTACGCCAGGAACCCATAGGATAAGAAGATTTTGCCCGCCCAGCCGGTGCTGTCCGCCCCTGGAAGGGCGGTGCGGAAGGCGGCGCTGGTGGCGGACAGGGCCAGGTAAGGCATGTTGTTGCCGCTGAGCTTGATCAGGCTGCCGCCGAAGAAATTGCCAAAGCCCACGCCGAAGGTGGTGAGGGCCAGGCCGGTGACGTTCTGATTGGCCCGGAGGGTGACGGTGAGGAAGCAGTAAAGCAGCCCCATCAGCAGTGCGCCCAGCAGCGTTGCGCACAGGGTAATGACGATGGCCCATACCGGGCTGAAGGCGCCCGGCCCGGGGAGGGAGGATTCATAGAAAAACGCTCCGATGACCCCACTGATGGCCCCCACGTACATGATGCCGGGGATGCCCAGGTTCAGATTGCCGCTTTTTTCCGTCAGCGTTTCGCCGGTGCTGCCGTACAGGAGCGGGATGCTCTGCATCACTGCCCGGGGGATGAAGGATACGAAATCAAACATGGGCCGCCTCCTCCTTTTGCGCGGAATGGCGGAAGCCGATCCGATAATTGATGAAAAACTCGCTGCCGATGATGAAGAACAGGATGATGCCCGTCAGGATATCGGAGAAGGATTGGTTCAGCCCGAACTTGGTGGAAATTTCCCCGGCGCCCTTTTCCAGGAACACCAGCAGGAAGGAGGTGAGGATCATCCAGATGGGGTTGAACTTCGCCAGCCAGGCCACCATCACGGCGGTGAAGCCCCGGCCCCCGGTGATGGAGGTGGTGAGGGTGTGGTCCGTGCCGCCCACCAGCAGCATCCCCGTCAGGCCGCACAAAGCGCCGGACAGGAGCATGGTGCGGATGATGACCCGATCCACCCGGATGCCCACGTACTGGGCGGTGCGCTCGCTTTCGCCCACTACGGAGATTTCATACCCGTGCTTGGAATATCTGAGGTAAATATACATCAGCACCGTGATGACCGCCACGATCAGGATATTCAGCAGATATTTCTGCCCCCCGATATCCGGCAGCCACCCGATCTGGGTGTTCTGGTTGATAATGCCGATCTGCCCCGCCCCTTTGGGCACCTCCCAAACGATGATGAAGTAGGATACCAATTGGATCGCCACGTAGTTCATCATCAGGGTGAACAGGGTCTCGTTGGTGTTCCATTTGGCCTTGAATACGGCGGGGATGCCGCCCCAGACCGCCCCTGCCAGCAGGCTGGAAACCACCATGCATACGATGATGAGCCAGTTGGGGAATACGTCCCTCAGGCAGATCATACAGGCGGCGGAGGCCAATCCCCCCGCCAGCATCTGCCCCTCGCCGCCCAGGTTCCAGAAGCGCATTTTGAAGGCGGGGATCACCGCCAGGGATACGCTGAGCAGCATGGCGATATTCTGGAACAGCACCCAGGTGCGCCGCTGGGTACTGAAGGAGGCGTTGAAAATGGCGACGTAAAGGTTCAGGGGGTTTTCGCCGGTCACCAGGGTGGTCACCAGGGCGCAGAACAGCAGGGCCAATACCACCGCCCCGCCCCGGATGCCCCAGGCCTTAAACCAGGGCAGCGCCGCCCGCCGGGAAATATGGATCAGGGGCTCCCGTGCCTTAGCCATTTGCCTCACCTCCAAGCCGCGTCATCATCATGCCGATCTGCCGCTTATCCGCTCCCCGGCCCGATACGATGCCGCTGACCTTGCCGCCGCAGAGCACCAGGATGCGGTCCGCCAGCTCCAGCAGCACATCCAGGTCCTCGCCTACGTAGATCACCGCCACGCCTTTTTGCTTTTGCCGGTTCAGCAGATGATAGATGGTATAGGAAGAATTGATATCCAATCCCCGCACGGGATAGGCCGCCATGAGCACCTTGGGGGTGAAGGCGATCTCCCGGCCTACCAGCACCTTCTGCACGTTCCCGCCGGACAGCTTCCGAACGGGGGTGTTGGTGCCGGGGGTGGAAATTTCCAGTTCCTTGATGATCTGATCCGCCTGGGACTTGGGCTTTTTGCGGTCCAGGAAGCCGTAGCGTCCCTTGCGGTAGGTGCGCAGCATCATGTTATCGGTAATGCCCATGGAGCCCACCAGCCCCATGCCCAGCCGATCCTCCGGCACGAAGGAAAGGCGCACCCCCAGCTCCCGGATCTCCAGAGGGGTCTTATGCTTTAAATTGATGATTTCATCCTCCCGGAACAGCACGTCCCCGCTTTCCACCCACTTGCGGATGGCCCCGGTTTTCATGCCGTTGAAGGAGACCGCCCGGTCCTTGCGGTCATGGAAGGCCCCCTGGGCGCCCAGCTCCTTGACCCGCTTCATGCTCTTGTGGAAGAAGGTGACGGGCTGATCCTTCTTGGGATTATGGAAAATGATGTCGCCCCGCTCCATGGGCTGCAGGCCGGAAATGGCCTCCAGCAGCTCCTTCTGCCCGGCGCCGGAAATGCCGGCGATGCCCAATATTTCCCCGGAATTGACGGTAAAGGAGACGTCGTCCAGCTTCAAAAGCCCTTCCTCGTTCCGCACCGTCAGATGCTTGATTTCCAGCCGGGTCTGAGGATCCACGGGCTCTGGATGCTCGATATTCAGGATCACCGTATGGCCCACCATCATGTTCGTCATTTCCTGGGCGTTGGTATCCTTCGTCAGCATGCTGCCCACGTACCGCCCGCCGCGCAGCACCGCCACCCGGTCGGACAATGCCTCCACCTCGTTCATCTTGTGGGTGATGATGACGACAGCCTTCCCGGCGGAGCGCATGTTCCTGAGCACCGAAAACAGCTTGTCCGTTTCCTGGGGGGTCAAAACGGCGGTGGGCTCGTCCAGGATCAGGATATCCGCTCCCCGGTAGAGCACCTTCACGATCTCCACCGTTTGCTTCTGGCTGACGGACATATCGTAGATCTTCTGCCCGGGGTCCACCTCGAAGCCGTAGGTATCGCAGATTTCCCTGATTTTTTTGAAGGCAGCCTTGATATCCAGCTTGCCCTCCAGGCCCAGCACGATGTTTTCCGCGGCGGTGAGCACATCCACCAGCTTGAAATGCTGATGGATCATGCCGATGCCCAGGTCAAAGGCGTCCCGGGGGGAGGCGATCACCGCCGGCTTTCCGTTGACGCGGATCTCTCCGCTGTCAGGGAAATAAATGCCGCTGAGCATGTTCATCAGCGTGGTTTTGCCGCTGCCGTTTTCCCCCAGCAGGGCCAGGATCTCTCCCCGTCTGATATCCAGAGATACGTTATCGTTGGCTAAAACGGTGCCGAACCGCTTGGAAATATTCCGCATTTCCACCGCCACGGTATTGCGCAAGGGCTTCAGCTTCCTTTCATGTGGGATTTATTCCTGCAAAGGAGGGGACGGGGATTTTCCTGCCCTCTCCTTTACAGGAAACAGGGAGGGCCCCAGCCGCGATTGACCGGGGCCCTCCAGAAAATCATGTGAATCAGAACGCGGTATCCAGCAGGGTGATGCCGTCGATCT
>CAJOPV010000095.1 GCA_905236495.1 uncultured Christensenellaceae bacterium | reverse complement strand
TCCTCGGACCGGGAGACCCGGTCCTGCGGATGAAAGTCGAAAGGGCTGAGGCCCTTTCGAGCTATCCCGGGGTTTATTGATACTCTGATCCCCCTGCTCCAGGGGGATACCGGCAATGGATTCTCTATTCAGTTTTCCCCCGTATTTTTTTATCGTCCTTCCCGCCGGTACTGCTGGGGGCTCATGCCCACGCAGCGGCGGAAGACCTGGGAAAAATAGTTGCTGTCGGCGTAGCCGCAGTCAAAGGCGATCTCGGTAATGGGCCGGGGGGTGGCAAGCAGGGCCTTGGCCCGGGCCATGCGCAGCCGGGTCATGTACGCCCGGGGGGTCAGATGGCACTGGGCCTGAAAGGCCCGGTTCAGGTGCCGGGGGGATACGCCGGAAATGCGGGCCAGCTCCGGCAGGGCTATTTCCTCGGTGTAGTGATCCTCCAGATAGGCAAGGGCCCGGGCCACGCTGTCAGCGGCAGGCAGGGGGGCGGACTGCGCCTCCTGCAAGCGGCATAGACGCACCAAGAGGGTGGTTAGATACCCCTGTAAATAGGCCCGATACCCGGGCTGCTGCCGCCGGTATTCCAGCAGGGCCCGGTCCGCTTCCCCCTCCAGGAGGAGGAAGGCCTCCGGCTCCGGGTGCAGGGCATGCCGGGAACATGCGGGAGCAAACAGCGCCTGATACCCGGGGCACAGACGCACTTCGCCGGCGGGGGCGATCAGGACGCCTGCCCGAAAGCGCAGGGCGCATATTCGGAAATCCGCGGCCTGCGTGAGGGACAGGCCCTTCAGGGCGATCAGGATATCCCCCCGGCGCAGCAAAATTTCCCCCTGCCTGTCCCGGAGCAGGGCGCTGCCGCCCCGGACGAAGATGATCTGGGTCAGGTCGGCTGCCAGGGGAAGCTGGGCGTCGCCGGAAAGCGACCTTTCCTCCAGGGAAAGGGGAAAGGCCGGGTCCGGGGCATAGGCGGGGGAATCGGGGCGCATAACGTCTCCTATTTATTTGCGTTTGAACACGGGGATGGAATCAATGGGCGCGGGGGCCTCCACGGTGCGCCCGCCGGTCAGGATCTCCCCGGTGCGGATATCCTGCCATTGGCCTTTCGGCAGATACACCTTCCGGCTGAAGGTCTGGGGCGCGAGGATGGGGGCCACCAGGTAATCGGGGCCGAACATGTACTGATCCTTGAGCTCCCAGCAGGCCTGATCCTCCGGGAACTCATAGAACATGGCCCGCAGCAGGGGAGAGCCGTTCTCGTGGGCCTCGGCGAAAATTTGCTTCAGGTATGGCAGGAGGGACTTTCGCAGGCCGTAGTGCTTTTTCATGATGGCGAAGTTTTCCTCGCCGTAGCTCCACATTTCGTTGTCCTGGCCCGTGTGCAGGTAGCCGCCGCCGAAATCCCGATCGTCCAGGGCGGGGATGGTGAAGGGCTCCCGGTCGCCGTGGAGGCGCATCACGGGCTGGAACACCGCCCATTCGTACCAGCGGATCAGCAGCTCCCTGAAGGCGGGATCAAATACGTTGCCCTCCATGAAGCCGCCGATGTCGGTATTCCACCAGGGGATGCCCGCCAGGCCGATATTCAGCCCCGCCGCCACCTGATCCCGAAGGGATTCCCAGGTGGAGGGCACGTCGCCGGACCAGAGCACGTTTCCGTATTTCTGGCTGCCCGCCCAGCCGGAGCGCAGAAGGTTTACCACCTTGTCGTTGCCCAGGGCGGTTTCGTTATCAAAGAAGATGCGGCTGTACCACTGGGGATACAGGTTGCTGCATTCCAGGGCGGGGCCGATGTAGTAGCGGAAGTTGTCAAAATCGTACTTCGTCAGGTCCGGCTCCGAATTATCCAGCCAGAAGTAATCGATGCCCAGGTCGTAGTAATGCTGCTTGCACTTTTCCCAGACGAACTTCCGGGTCTCGGGGTTGAAGGGATCCAGCTGCACGCAGTCGCCCTGGTAATCGTAGGTCTGCATGGCGCCCCGCTCGGTGCGCATGAGCAGGCCCCGCTCCGCCATCTCGTAGAAGTTTTCGCTGCGGCGATCCACGCTGGGCCACACGGACACCATCACCTTGATGCCCATGGCGTGGAGCTCATCGATCATGGCCTTGGGATCGGGCCAGTATTTTTCGTCAAATTTCCAGTCGCCCTGCACCGTCCAATGGAAAAAGTCAATGACGATCACGTCCAATTGAATGCCCATTTCATGGTATTTCCGGGCGACGGAGAGCACCTCCTCCTGGGTGCGGTAGCGCAGCTTGCACTGCCAGAAGCCCATGCAGTCCTCCCGCATCATGGGGGCCCGGCCCGCAACGGCGGTGTAGTTTTTGACGAGGCCTTTCGGGTCCTCCGCCACGGTGAACCAGATATCCATATCCTTGCAGGCGGCGGCCTCCCATTCGGTAATGTTTTTGCCGAAGGCCACCCTGCCCACCGCAGGATTGTTCCACAGCATGCCGTAGCCCAGGGAGGAAAGGAGGAAGGGCACGGTGGTCTGGCTGTTCTTCTGGGCCAGCTCCAGCACGCAGCCCTTCAGGTCCAGATCGGGCTGCTGATACTGGCCCATGCCGAAGAGCTTTTCCCCGTCGTTGGGCTCAAACCGCACGGTGAGGCGGTAATCCCCGCCTACGTAGGGCACCCATTCCCGGTTCACCACCTTCAGGCAATGGCTTTCCTTGGTGATGCTGCCGCCGTAATTGCGGTAATGCTCCCGGAGCACCTTGACCCCGTCCCGGTAGAAGGTCATCACGCCGCCGTGATTCACCGTGATCCTGAGCCGCCCGTTTTCAATGGCAGCCATGGGATAGGGGCGGAAGGAGCCGTCTCCCTCCCGGTGATCCTCGGTGTAAAAGGTGATTTTCGCTTCCGCGGGTTCCGGCGTCTCCGTCAGGGCCCAATCCTGGCCCGAGAAGGCGGGAAACATGGTGGCCCGGATGCGGAAGGAATCCCTGCCCCAGGGCTCGATGCGCAAGGTTTCGCCTTGTCGGCGGCAGATGAGGGCGCCGCTGTCGCTGATAAACTGCATATGCATTCTCCTCTTTTTGCTCTTGGCGAAAAGCTGGGTATTCGGATGCCCGGCGTTCCCGTATCATTCCCTTCGTTTCCGTTAAGAGCTTCCTTTTTGTAGGGGGTCGTTTCGTCCCATTTATGATACAGCCTGGCCCGGGGCTTTGTCAACAAAAAACGCGCCCCGGCGATGAACCGGGGCGCGAAGAGGTTTGGCTTATTCGGCGGCCTTCACGGAAATGATGTGAGGATTGACGCCTTTGTACCAGTACAGGTAGCCTTCCAGGTCGATCACGTCGCCCACCTTCAGGCCTTCTACGGCCTTATAGACGTCGGTGTCCTGACCGCGCAGATAGAATTCCACGCAGAATTCGTAGGTGGCGCCGTCCTTGGAGACCTTGAAATACAGGTCGTCGGTCTTGCCCACGGGGTCCTTGTAGGCGAAGGCGGCGTTGCTCTCGTCATAGGCTTCCACGGTCATGCCCTTGAAGACAACCAGCTCGTTCTGGTGATTGATCAGCTCGTCGGTGCCCAGCAGGGCGGTCACGTCCACAGCGGTGGGGATGAAGGCTTCGCCTTCCAGGATCTCATACTTGGCTTCGGTGATTTCCACTTCCTCGGCCCATTCGCTCTTGTAGCCGGTGACGCGGATCTTCGTGCCGGGCACCAGCTTCTCATATTCTTCCTGGCTGATGGGCATCTCAAAGATGAAGTACGCGCCGTCCTCGCTCTGGCAGTAGATGGTGGCCTTATCGTTCCACCAGCTCTGCTTATCCTGCACGTAGGTTTCCACGGTCACTTCGGCCTGCAGCTCGGCGGCGATGTAATCGGCGTGGCTCATCACGGCGGGGGCAGCCGGTCCGGCGGCTTCGGTGACGTTTTCCACGGCTTCGGTGGTATTCTCCACGGTTTCGGTGACGGCTTCGGTGGTATTCTCCACGGTTTCGGTCACGGCTTCGGTGGTATTCTCCACGGTTTCGGTCACGGCTTTGGTGGTATTCTCTACCACTTCGGTGACGGCCTGCGCGGCGTTATTCTTGGCTTCTTCCAGCTCCTTGGTGAGGGCTTCCACCTGGGCGGCAGCTTCGGCCTTGGCGTCTTCCAGGGCCTTGGCGGCGGTTTCGGCAGCGGCAGCAGCCTCAGCCTTCACGTTTTCCAGCTCGGCAGCGGCGGCAGTCTTGGCTTCTTCCAGCTTGGCGGCGGCGTCGGCCTTCACGTTTTCCAGCTCGGCGGTGAGGGCAGCCACGGCATCGTCAGCCTTCACAGCTTCCAGCTCCTTGGCGGCCTGGGCCTTGACTTCTTCCAGTTCCTTGGCGGCGGCTTCCGCGGCGGAAGCGGCGTCGGCCTTCAGGGTTTCCAGCTCGGTGCTGACGGCTTCCAGCTTGGCGGCGGCGTCAGCCTTTACGGTTTCCAGTTCGGCGGCGGCAGCAGCCTTCACGTCTTCCAGTTCCTTGGCGGCGGTTT
>CAJOPV010000094.1 GCA_905236495.1 uncultured Christensenellaceae bacterium | reverse complement strand
CAATTCAGCCGCCTGAACCGACAAACTGGCGGCGTTTTCCCGCAAGGGGTGTGCCGTCCGCCGATTTTTGCGGCACGGGGCCGTTACGAATCGTAGAAGCTGTGTCCTTCGGCGGTTATCAGCCGCTCCGCCTGCGGATATTCAAAGATATCGCCGTTTTCGGCGTTCGCCTCCAGATAGGCGGCAAATTCCCGGGCATACCACTTTGCCATATCCAGGTTGTGCATTCGGTAGTGCCCGCAGTTTTCAGGCGTGGCGCCGGGCACCTCCCGGGCGTCTGCCGCGGCCTTGAAGGCGCTCAGCAGCAGCGGATACAGTTCCCGCGGCGTGCGGCTGCCCTTGAGGATGAGATAAAAGCCCGTCAGGCAGCCCATGGGGCCCCAATAGACCACCTCATTCTTCCAATCCGGGTCGTTCCGCAAATACGTCGCAATGATATGCTCCAGCGAATGCATGGCCCCCACGTCGATCACCGGCTCCCTATTGGGCCTTTTCAGCCGGATATCGTAGGTCGTCACCGAATATTCCCCCAGCCGATCCGCCCGGCTGGTAAAAATGCCGGGTATGATCCGCGTATGGTCCACCGAAAAGCTCTGGATCAGTTCCACGTTCATCTCTCCTTTCCATTTATTATACAGGGCTTGTCAAGGGCCTGCCACGCTTGAGCCATTTTTCGCAAATAACGTGCGGTTGAAAACATATAATACGATCAAATATCTTTTCGGAGCTTAGAGCGGATCATTTTTTCCAGAAACGGAAAAAACACGGCCTGCCTATCGTGTATATAGGTGAAGGAGGTGATGATCCCATGGAACGTGCTGCGGTACCCAGCATGGTCCGGGAAGAGCGGCTGCGGGAATGGATCGCCCAATATTCCGGCGCGGTGATGAAAACCTGCCGTGCCTATCTCGGCGATCCCGAAGAGGCCGAGGACGCCGTCCAGGATACCTTTTTCAAGGCATGGAAGCATATGGACGCTTACGAGCGCAAGGGCATCCAGAACGATAAAGCGTGGCTTTTGCGCATCGCCGTCAATACCTGCCGGGATTACCGGCGCTCCGCCTGGTTCCGCCACATGGACAGGCGCCTGGATCAGCTGCCCGATATCCCCTCCCGGGATCAGGACCGCGCCCTGGCCCTGGATATCTGCCGCCTGAAAGAAAGGTATAAGCAGGTGGTATTGCTCTATTACTATCAAGGCCTGACGCTGAAGGAAACGGGGCAGGCCCTGGGGATCCCCCAGACCACGGTATTCAGAAGGCTGGAAAAAGCCCGGGAATTGCTCCGGGAAAGCCTGGAGGGAGGTGACGCAGATGCGTGAGGATCTGATCCGTGCAAAAATCGTCCGCGCCCTGGACGCGGAGTTTGCAGCTCCTTCCTCCCGGCAGCAGGAAGAACTGTTTGCATATGCCACAGGAGGAAAGAAAATGAAACGCGGATTGAAATTCTCTTTCGGTCTGGCGCTGGCGCTGGTGCTGACGCTTTTGACCGTGACCGGGGCGGTGGCGACGATGCTGCTCTCCGCCCAGGAGGTGGTGGAAAACACCGCCGTTCCCATGGCGAAGGAAAACGATACCGACGCCCGGGTCGTGGATACCTACACCCCGGAGCAATTGACCCAGCTCATCAAAACCGCTAACGAAAACGGCATCACCCTGGATGAGACCGCCGGCATCATGCGGGCCCTGCGCAGCGGTGAAGGGTACTGGGAGGACGAGGCCGTGATGGAGATTTGCCGGGCGGCCTTCGGCGGGCCGTTCCCCGATTGGACCATTGAGGAAAAGCGCTGGTACAGCAGCGTCATCGCGAAAATAACCGGCTATCCCGAAAGCGAAGCGGAATCCTATCCCCTGCCGGGCCCGGGCGACATGCAGCCTCAGGAAGCCCGCGAAACGGCGGCAAGGCTGTTAAAGGAAAAATACCCGGAAGCGGCGGAGATCGAAAATGCCGGTCTGTACCGGCGGATCGAATTTTTCTCCCCGGGCTGGGATGAAAACGATCAGCCCACCGAGCCCTTCTATTCCTTTGATTTCAAGCCCCTGGACCTCCGTTATCGGGCCTTCTCTGTCGTGCTGGACCGCCATGGCGCATACCAAAGCGACGACATGACCCCCTCCCTGCTGGAAGGCCCCTATACTGCCCGGGATCTGGAATCGGCGGTGGGCGACGTTTACCGCGCCGCTACCGGCACGCAGTTTAGCTGGAGCCAGGAGGCCTGGCACGCCTTCGGCGAATACCTGCCCCAAGCGGACAGGAGCCAGGGCTGGGGCATGCAGTACGACGCCTACCTGCAAAGCGTCTATCCCCTGCCGACGGCGGGCGATATGCCCCTGGATCAGGCCGTGGAAATCGCAAAGAAAGACGCGGGCTGCGATGAAACCGGCGACGTGGAAAAGGTGCTGCTCTCCGATGGCGGCGCCCATGTATGGAAAATCAGCTTCCAGCCCAAGACAGATCAGGGTTTTGGAGACTGGACCACCTGGGAGATCGATGCCGGGACGGGCGAAATCCGTTATCGGGGCCGGGCCAATACTGCCCTCCGCTGGAGCCTGTACGTCCTGTCAGCCACCTGCGATGAAATCGCCAAAGACATGCTGAAGCAGGAGGAGGCCCTCGGCCTTGCCGCCGACGCCCTGCGAACGGCTTATCAGGATGATTCCCTGCCTTTCACCGATCCCGCCGCGTTCCAGGCCTTCGTGAGTTACATGGACTGGCGTGGCGTCTGGAGCGTGCGGTTCAGGACCAAGGACCTGCGCTACGGCTCCTGCGCCGTTCAAATCACCGAGCCGGATCACGCCGTCACCGTAACCGAGCAGGAGCCCATGACGCCCGACGGCGACAGCCTCTACCGCCGCTGGCAGGAGGTATATAGCTACGGAGAATGGGATCAGGAAACCTGGATCGCCTTTTCCGAGGCCCTGAGCAAAACGGAGCCCAAAGAATGGAAGGGCAAACTGCTTCAAAAAACGGTGTATCCGCCCCTGTCGGCGGCAAAGATCACCTTGGATGAGGCGGTGGATGTCGCCGCCAGGGCCAACGATTGGCCCGTCAGCGAAGCCACCCGGGCCACGCTGCTCTCCATGGATGGAAAGCCCGTCTGGAAGATCCGCCTGTCCGGCGGGTACAACGATTGGCTGTATGAGATCGACGGCGATACCGGGGCGATCCTGAACCGGGAGGCCTACAAGCCGGATAACTATGACTTCGACGACCCCGTCAGCATGTTTACCCTGCGGCGGGATTACGCCCCCGCCTTCCTGGCGGCCTACGGCCCCGAATGGGCAGCCAACGTGGCCCTATGCAAGGCCTTCGCCGATCTGAGCTTTGACGAGCCGGACCTGGGCTGCCTGGATGAAAGCCTGTATCAAACCACGGTGGAAGGCCATACCGTTACCTTCACCGCCCTTCAAAAGGATCAGCCCTCCTACCGGGTGGTATTCACCGAAGAGGGCTTGGTGGAAACGGCGGAGAAGCTGCCTTAACCAACCCCTATCCATCGGGGCCGCCATGCCATCCGGCACGGCAGTCCTCAGCGCATCGACCAAGTCGATGCGCTGCCATCGAAAGTCAGTAAACAGACTTTCGATGGATTGCATCAATTTGCTGTAAAATGGCGTTTCCGGGCATCTTTGCCCGGAAACGCTCATTTTACGGTCGCAAATTGATATCGGAAGCAGTCATACTGACTGCTCCTCGGACCGGGGAACCCGGTCCTGCGGATGAAAGTCGAAAGGGTTCTTTCGAGCTATCCCGGGGTTTAACGATCGGCTGCTTCCTGGCGCTGCGCCCTGTGGATGGGCCGCGGGGCCCTTCAACGGCGCTGCCTGCGGTTGTTTTCCGGCTGCTGATAAAAACTGCGCTTATTATCGTACATGCCGTTTTCCGCTATTTTAACCAGCTGAGTTATATCCCCGTCCTGCTTACCGCCGCACGCGACGCCCAGGGCGGTATGATAGCCCAGGCTTTCCAGCCGTTTCCGGGCAGCGTCCGCCTTGTTCTGGATGGTGCCCTCATCCCCGTCTGGAATGAAAAACACAAATTCATCGCCGCCGACCCGATAACCGTACTTCCCGCTGAACTGCACGCTCATTTCATTCGCCACCGCCTGCAGCATCCGATCCCCCGCCTCGTGCCCGTGCTCGTTATTCATGGCATGCAGGCCGTTCACATCGGCATAAACGCAGGCCAGCTTTTCCTGACAAGCATCGAAGAGGCCCTTGGTTTCCGCTTCGTAGCAGTTGCGGTTTTTCAGCCCGGTCAGCAGATCGATGCGGCTCAGATGCGTGATTTTTCGGTGCTGGGACAGGCTGCGGACCTTCAACCGCATCACAAACAAATTGATCGCTATCGCCAGGATGCCGAAGGTAATCATATTCCAAATATCGTCGGCGGCGATAGAAGGGTCTTTCACCGTTTTTGCCAGCAGACAGAACACCGTCACCGTCAGGCCGGTCAATGCAGCCATATTGATGGGCCGATCCAGGAACAGAAGCGGCCCCACGAAAAGCATCACCACCGCCGATACCGCGGGCAAATCCCGATGCAGCAAAGAGATATACGTGGCAAAGGCATATACCGTCAATTCAAACAAATAAACCAGCGGGCGCACCAGCCCGGGATGATCCGGCGCCAGCTTAACGGCGGCAAAGAAAATCAACGCCATCATCAGGGCGGATACTCCGTAGGCCAGGGTGTTGCTGTGGGCCGCCAGGCTCCCGGAAAAGAAGCTGGCTACCGTCAGAAGAAGCAGCATGCAGCCGCCGATGACGGAATAATTCCGCAGGGCTTTACGGTTCTGCTCGTTGATATCCGCTTCCAGCAGGTCATAATCCTGCCGCGTCAGGCCGGAATAAAATATATTTCTGATGAACTCTTGCCACAAATGCATATTCCGTTCCTTTTCTCCTTGCTTGTCGCTGTCGCCGCAACCCGTATGTTGCTTTCTTATTTTACCAAATCCTGCCCTTTCCCGTCAAGTCATAAACTGTAAGGAACAAAAAAACACAATGCTGCTTCCAGCCTGAAAAGCTTGACTTTTTCCCCGTCCTTGGCTATACTAAATTGCGTTCCCGGCACACGGGAATCCCCTTGAAGGTGTATCGAAGCGGTCATAACGGCCCTGACTCGAAATCGTCCTGGCGATTTGGAACACCCCCTGGCAGAAATCCTTATTTTTCAAGGCTTCCTGGGCCTTGAAAAGGTTAGAACCTCTTGCTTTCTCTCCTGGTTTTCTCTCCAATTTACAGGGTGAAAATCAGGGTGGAAATAACCTTG
>CAJOPV010000093.1 GCA_905236495.1 uncultured Christensenellaceae bacterium | reverse complement strand
GGGATCACGAACAGGGGGATCACCAGCACCCCCAGCGTCGCCAGCATCCAGTTCCGCTGATACATCACCGCCAGGGCGGCGATGAGGGTGATGGAATTGGAGAGGATGGAGGTAAACGTGTTGGTGATGACCGACTGCACGCCGGAAATATCGCTTGTCATCCGGGTGATGATATCGCCCTGGTTGTTGGTGGTGAAGAAGCGCTGGCTCATCCTTTGCAGATGGGCGAACATTTTATTGCGCATATCGTAGGTGATATGCTGGGCGATCCAGCTGTTGAGATAATTTTGCCCCACGCCGATCAGGCTGCTGCCCAGCGTCACCGCAAGCGACAGCAGGATCAGCCGCACCAGGATGGCGACGCCCTTTCTTTCCGCCAGGGCATCCACGATGCGGCCCGTCAGCACCGAGGGGTACAGCCCCAAAAGCGATGATACCGCGATGGCGCAGAGGATCAGCAAAAATTGCTTCCAATACGGCTTCAGATAAGAGAATACCCGTTTCAGCAGCGCCCCTGTCACCTTGGGGGCCCCGGCCTTTTCTTCCTCGGTCATAAACCCCCGGCTCATGGGCCCGCCCATCCGCATGGACATATGCCGTGCCTCCTTATGCATGTTTATGCGTCATTATATCAGATTTATCCCCGCCAGGCAACCGTTTTTTCGTCTGTTTCAGACAAAAAACGCTTTCCCGCCGGCAAAAACTGTGCTATACTTTTCCCGACCCATTTCAATCCCCAACGGAGGAGAAACGCCCATGAAAAAAGCGCCGCTGCTGCTTGTGGCCCTGCTGCTGATCCTTTCCGCCCCAACGGCCCGGGGGGAGGAGCTCACCCTGTCCTTCGTGGGGGACTGCAGCATCGGGGAGGCCATTCAGTACCGGGACGCGGAGCAGGGCTACACCGCCACCCTGGCGGAAAAAGGCATGGACTGGCCCTTCTCCCTGGTGCGGGATATATTGGAAGCGGACGATTTCACCTTCGCCAACCTGGAGGTGGTGTTCACCAGGCGCACCGCCCACGAATCCGTGCTGGCGCTGCCCCTGGCGGGGCCGCCCCAGAACGCCCAGGCCCTTTTGTATTCCGGCATCGACGGGGTCAACACGGTGAACAACCACTGCGGGGATTTTTACATCGACGGCTACCTGGATACCGTCGCCACCCTGAACGCCCTGAATTTTCCTTATTTTGGCAGCGTTTACTTAAACAAAAACATCCCGGAAACGGATACGCTTATGATCCGGGAGGTGAAGGGGGTCAGGATCGGGGCCCTGGGCTTTTCCTTTCCCCGGGAAATCAACCTGGGCCAGATCGGCAGGCGCATCCAGGCCCTCCGGGAGGCGGGCTGCCAGCTTGTGATCATGTCCATTCATTGGGGCACGGAAAAGCATGAGATGCCCGACCTGGGCCAGCCGGAATTTGCCAAACAGCTCATCGACCTGGGGGCGGACGTGGTATGGGGCCATCATCCCCACGTGCTGCAGCCGGTGCAGTTTTACAATGGCGGGGTGGTGATGTATTCCACCGGGAATTTCACCTTCGGCACCGCCCACCCCGATCTGGATAAGGATACCGGCATCTTCCAGCTGACCTACGAGCTGGGCGGGGAGGGCCCGGCGCTGAAAGCCTTCCGGGTGATCCCGTGCCAGACCGCCGGGATGGGAGATTTCCGCCCCCGGGAGCTGACGGAAGAGCAGGACCGGCAGCGGGTGTTCAAAAAGCTGCTGTTCAAGGGCCGGGATCACGGCTTGACCTCCCTGCCTGCAAGCTTCCTGGATACGGGGACCGTTTTATTGCAGGACGGCCTGCCTGCGGAATAAATACAGCCTGACTGCTCCTCGGGCCGGGAGACCCGGTCCTGCGGATGAAAGTCCTGCGGCCCTTTCGAGCTATCCCGGGGGTTATTGATGGTCTGCACCGCCGAAAAATGATTCGGCGATTTTTTCTTTTTAAGTTTTTTTTAAGTTCGGGGCGGGATAATGACGCCGTACCCGGGAGGAACCGGGAACGCAGAAGCCCCGAAGGGAGGGAAGGAACATGGAAGAAGCCATCAGCGTCATGCAGCGCTATGAGGTCAAGTATTTGCTGAACGGGGATCAGACCGCCTTTTTGCTGGATCGACTCCGGGGCCGTATGGAATTGGATCAGTACGGGCGCACCTCCATCGCCTCCATTTATTACGATACCCCGGATCATCGGCTGATCCGGGCCAGCATGGAAAAGCCGGAATTCAAGGAAAAGATCCGGCTGCGCTCCTACGGCCTGGCGGATCAGAACAGCCCCGTGTTCCTGGAGCTGAAACGGAAGGCAAACGGTATCGTGTATAAGCGCCGGAAACAAACCACCGTGACGGAGGCGGACGCCTTTTTCGCAGGCTTTCACATGCTGAAAAACGATCAGATCGGCAAAGAGATCACCGCCTTCCGGGACGCCTACAAAACCCTGCGGCCCGCCTGCATGATTATTTACGATCGGGAGGCCTACTTTGAACCCGGCGGCGATCTGCGGCTGACGGTGGATTTTGCCCCCCGCTACCGCACGGATCACTTGACCTTGACCCACTCCATGGCAGGGCTGCCCCTGCGGCCCCGGGGAGATACCATCCTGGAAATCAAGGTGCAGCAGGCCCTGCCCCTGTGGCTCAGCCACATCCTGGACGAAGGCGCCATCCGCAAGGCCAGCTTTTCAAAATACGGCGAGGCTTACCGCCTGGAGCATGCCGCCCCCGCCGTCACGCTGATGGGAAAGGAGAAAAAACCATGTTTGATTCCATCTATACAGCTTCCGTTACCGCGAACCAGTTTTTCCTGATGGCAGCCGCCGCCATCCTCTCCGGGGTGGTGTATGGGTATCTGATGTCCTTCAGGGTGAAGGCCCAGCCCCGGTTCTTCGTGGTCTGCGGGCTGATCCCCTTCATCGTGGGCACGGTGATCACCTTCGTCAGCGGCAGCATCGGGGCCGGGGTGGCCTTCGGCGGGGCCTTCGCCCTGATCCGCTTCCGCAGCGCCCAGGGCAGCGCCGACGAAATGGCGGCGGTGTTCATCGCCATGGCGGCGGGGGTGCCCTTCGGCATGGGCTATGTGGGCTACGGGGTGATTTTGCTTCTGAGCATGGGCGTTCTGTTCCTGCTGCTTTCCTCCCTGCCGGTATTCGATCACAAAGCCCTCCGGGAAGAAAAGCTGCTGCGGGTCACCATCCCCGAATCCATGGAATATGCGGATGCCTTCCGGGAGCTTTTTACGAAGTACCTCAAAAGCTATGACCCCTGCGGGGTGAAAACGGTGGGCATGGGCAGCATGTTCCGCCTGTCCTATCGAGTCAAAATGAAGGACCCCGCCCAGGAAAAGGCCTTCATCGACGAGATCCGCACCCGGAACGGCAACCTGGAAATCGCGCTGCTCCCTTACGCGGAGCCGGGCAACGAGCTGTAACGCGATCCTCTCTCTCCCCTCTTTCTTTCCCCTGCCGGCAAAAACGGCAGGGGTTTTTGCCGTCGGTTGATTTTTTCGGCCGCCCGTTGTACAATAATCCGGGCGTCAACCCATTGACGCCATAGGAATCAGGAGATGCGGTTATGAGTCGATCCTTCACCCCGGTGCAAAAAATCGAGCAGACCATCGTGCGCCGCTACCACGAGGAATTGTGGAGCCCTTTTTGCAAGGCCATCAAGCGGTATCAGCTGATCCGGCCCGGCGATAGGATCGCCGTGTGCATTTCCGGCGGGAAGGACAGCATGCTGCTGGCAAAAATGATGCAGATGCTTCATCGCCACTCGGAAATCCCTTTTGACGCGGAATATTTGATCATGGATCCGGGATATAACCCGGAAAACCGCCGCCGGGTGGAGCAGAACGCCCAAGCCCTGGAAATCCCCTACACCCTGTTTGAGAGCGATATCTTTGAAATCGCCAACAGCCAGGAGAAAAACCCCTGCTTCCTCTGCGCCCGGATGCGCCGGGGCTGCCTGTACGGCAAGGCCCGGGAGCTGGGCTGCAGCAAGATCGCCCTGGGGCATCACTTTGACGATGTGATCGGCACCACGGTGATGGGCATGTTTTACGGGGGACAATTGCAGGCCATGGCCCCCAAGCTGAAGGCCAAGAATTTTCCCGGCATGGAGCTGATCCGCCCGCTGTATCTGGTACGGGAGGAGGATATCGTGGCCTGGAAAAACGCCAACGGCCTTTCCTTCATCCAATGCGCCTGCCGCTTTACCGAGGAAAGCGCCCGCCGGGAGGGGGGCGGCAAGCGCCAGGAGGTCAAGAACCTCATCAAATTCTTAAAGCGCGTGAACCCCACCATCGAGGAAAACATTTTTGCCAGCATCCATAACCTGCAGTTGGATACCATGGTGGGCTGGAAATACAAAGGAAAAAGCCGCTCTTTCCTGGATGATTACGACGAGGAGGACGCCCCATGCTGAGCCAGTTTTCCCGCACCCAGCTTTTGCTGGGGCCGGAGGTCATGGATCATTTGAGCCGCTGCCGGGTGGCGGTGTTCGGGATCGGGGGCGTAGGGGGCTTCGCGGTGGAAGCCCTGGCCCGGGGCGGCATCGGCGCCTTGGACCTCATCGACAGCGATCGGGTGTGCCTCACCAATCTGAACCGCCAGCTTCACGCCACCCACGCTACCGTCGGGCGCTTCAAGGTGGAAGCGGCAAGGGATCGGGTGCTGGAGATCAACCCCCAATGCCATGTCACCGTCCATCAGACCTTTTACCTGCCCGAAAACCGGGATCAGTTTGATTTTACCCAGTATGATTACGTCCTGGACGCCATCGATACCGTGAAGGGCAAGCTTTCCCTGGTGGAGCAGGCCCAGGCGGCGGGCACCCCCATCCTCTGCGCCATGGGGGCGGGAAATAAGCTGGACCCTACCGCCTTTCGGACAGCGGATATTTACGAAACCTCCGTATGCCCCCTGGCCCGGGTGATGCGCAGCGAATGCCGCAAACGGGGCATCCGGCACTTGAAGGTGGTCTATTCCACCGAGCCCCCCATCCGTCCCCTGGGCGAGCCGGCGATCGGCTGCCGATCCGACAGCATTTGCCCGCCGGACGCCCCGCAATGCGCCGTCAGGCGGGATATCCCCGGCTCGGTCTCCTTCGTTCCCGGCGTGGTGGGCCTCATCATGGCAGGGGAAGCCATCAAGGACCTGGCAAAAGGCGCCTTCCAATAAAGCCAAAAACCGCCGCCCCTTCCGGGCGGCGGCTCAGATCATCAATAAACCCAGGGATCCATACGCGGGCATCATATCACCATGCGGCAAATCTGCGAAAATACAGCGCTGATCCAAAACCTGATTTTTATGACATCCAATCCGATCAGCAAATTCCTGCTGCGTTAATCCCGCCCTTTTTCTCACATCCCGTACTCAAAGATCTTATTTCCGATGAGCGGAAAAAGAAGGTTGCACAAACACATAACCGCCCGCAGTTTTTTCGCAGATTACGAAAGGAAGATTTCGATCGTATTGGTGAACTTGAAGTGAGTGGTTATCTGTCACTTCTTGAAAGCATTACGCTCAGGATGCACGCCGGCACGGTCAAGATGCATATGCATGAAAAACACACAGGATCAGATATACTGAACTGGTTATACAGCCGTATAGAGAAGATATGGAATGGATATATTTTTTGACCTTACTTTTCTTGAAGAACCAAATGAAATCACTTTCCCATCACTCATCTGTCCTTAGGTATCCAGCCGCAACACCGTCGTATCCGACAGTCACAGGATCGTAGGATTTGCGGCATTGCACGGTAACCTGCTTTTCCCCAAAGCGCACCAGCATATCAAAGCCGCACGGGGCTTCCCCCACCGCGTAGCAGCGGATGCGCAGCAAATCGGGCTCCGCCCAGCCGCCGGAGGCCAGGGCGGGCACGGATTGCCAGCCGGGATAAGGGATTTTTTCATTCGTGCCCCGTCCAAAGGGCAGGGAGACGCTGCCACGGGCATTTTCATAATAGAGGCAATCGCCTTTTAAATACAGTGTTTTGAGATTCAACTGATTGCCGTCCTGGAAAACGTAAACGCCCGTTTCGGCGATGCCGTATTTTATTTGATCCGGCACGGTATGGGTTTTTAATTCCAGGATCACGCTTTCCATGTCTTCTTCCTCGATGAAGGGGTACACTTCTTCGAAAAAGGCATTGTAGATGCGCTGCACCCCGCAGGGGTCCAGCCGGGTATCGGCAATCGTGGACAGCACCGTTTTTTTGCCGGGGCATACCACCGCAAGCTGCCCGCCCAGGCCGTACATAGCCCAGCCCGCCCTCGTGCGCCAGCACTGCCAGCCGTAGCCGTACTGCTCTTCTTCGTTGCTCTGAAGCAGGGTTTCAATGTGCTTTTTGCCCATTTCTTTGGCAAACCAAGCAGGGACGACGCCTTCTCCGCCATTCAGCAGGCACAGCGCCACCCGATGCAGATCCCGCAGGCTCATGCACAGGCCCGTACCGCCCTGACAGCACCCGGAGGGATCCCGCAGCCAATAGCGGTCATCCTGACAGCCCAAAGGAGAAAACAGCCGATCATCCAGGAAATCAATGACTTCCTTGCCGCTCAGACGTTTTACCAGCGCCGCCAGCGCCTGAGAGCAGCCGGTGTCGTAATAAAACACCGTGCCGGGCTCATGGGTGGGCGCGCCGGTAAAAAAGGTTTTTGCCCAGTTTTCGTCAATCCCTTCCCGGTAGGTGGTCCAGCGGTAACAGGTAGCCATCCGCAGCATATCCCGGATGGTCAAACGCAGCAGCTTTCCGTCAGGGTTTTCGGGCAGCCAATCCTGAAAAAAATCCACGATATGATCTTCCAGGCTGAGCTTTCCATCGTCGATCAGCATGCCCACGGCGATGCCCGTCATGGTTTTGCTGACGGAATACATGCGATGGGGGATTCCTTCTTGAAACGGAGCGTAATAAGCCCTCGCCTTTTCCTGACCGTTGACAGACAGGATAAAGCCGTGCATGTTCACATCCTCGCTTTGAAGCCTTTTCACAAAGGCGTCTATACGTGCTGCCAAACGATTATCTGCCATAGCCGCATTTTCCTTCCCGCAAAAGCTGTTCCTCGCACGCGGCCTGAATATACGCGCCGGTAGCCTTCAGGTCGCGGCTGTTCACATTTTCGCTGATGTAGTAATCAAAGCTGCCGTCCCGGCCTGTATAACCGCCCAGGCCCGCGCCCTGGCAGCATTTGGCGATGAAATATTCCCCGTTTTTCATCTGACACAGGAAGTGACGCTGGATGCTTTCAAAGCTTTTTTGCGCTTCAGGGCCGTACTCCTTGGGCAGCAGGCGCAGCCTGGCCCCTTTTAATAGAGCGTAAGCGATCAGGCAGGAGCCGGAGGATTCCAGGTAATTGCCGATCCTGCCGGGACAATCCATCACCTGGAGCCATACGCCGTCCTGCCGGATGGAAAGAAGCTTTTCCGAAAGCATTCTGAAGATTTCCAGCACTTCGCTGTAATGTTTGTTTTCTTCTGGCAGCAGCTCCAAGCTGTCAACTAAAGCCACCATATACCAGCCGACCGCCCGACCCCAGGCATGCTCTGCCCGGCCCGTGACGGGATCAGCCCAAATCTGCTGCTTCATTTCATCCCACCCATGGCAGGGCAGGCCGGTTTCCGGGTTCAGGGTATGGCGGTAAGCCAGGATCAATTGCTTCGCCGCGTCGTTTTGGGCTTTTTCGTCCGGGCCGAAAGCCGCTTCATATTGCAGATAGAAGGGAATCGCCATGTGCTGACCGTCCAGCCACATTTGGAAGGGATATACCTTTTTGTGCCAGAAGCCGCCGTCCGACGTGCGGGGCTGATTTTCCAGCTGGGACCGCAGCAGGGCCGCCGCTTCTTTGAATTTTCCTTTTTCGGTTTGCTGATACAAGAAGATCAGCTGCCGGCCGATGCAAAGGTAATCCAGGTTATATGCTTCCCGGCTGTATCCGGCGGGTTTTCCTGCTTCATCGATCATGCCGTCCAGAGCGTTCAAAATAAAATCGAAATACCGCTTATTTCCCGTGAGGGCATACAGCATTTCCATGCCCCGCCAAACCACGCCATAATCATAGCTCCAATTTTTGCAGAGCAGCCCTTCTCTTTCTATCAGGCATTCGGCTACTTTTTCGCCGGAAAAGGGCAGATATTCTGTCAGCATAGCACGCTGTCCTCCCGGGCGATCAGGTCGGAACAGTCGCCCGCTTCCATATTTTCAAATTCTGCTTCTCGGAAGGCAGGATTGATCAGCCTGCTCAGGAACAGCCCGGCGATGCGGCTGGCCCCTTCCTCCTGCAAGTGGCTGTTGTCGGAAAGCCCGTCGGGATAATGCTTGCTGCCTGCGGGCACATGGCAATAAATGCGTTTGGAATGTTCCTCGCCCGCTGATTGCACCATCTGCATGGTGGCCTTTTCCAGATCAATCAGCCGCACGCCCCGGTAATTCGCCAGGTTCCGCATGGCGTCCGGATACGGGCCGTGGGTGGGGATCAGCCGGCCCTGTTCATTGAAATGCCGCCGGGCAATGGGCGTGACTAAGATAGGCTCCGCTCCCTGCCGCCGGGCCGCGTCAATATACATGGACAGGTATTCCGGGAAGGTGACGCGGGGGTTGGTATTCCGTTCAGGATCGGCTTTTTCATCGTTATGAGAGAAGGAAACGATCAGCTTATCTCCCTTGCGCAGGCACAGCTCAATGAAGTTCAGCCGCTTTTCGGCGATAAAGCTCTTGCTGCTGCGCCCGTTGACCGCGCAATTCTCCACGAATGCGTTTATCCCGGCAGCATTGAGCCGGGCTTGAAGCTTCTGCCCCCAGCCCATCATGGGATAGCGCTCCTCCCCATAATCAGCCATGGTGCTGTCGCCGCACAGGAACCAGGTGGGCACCCGCCTGTCGGGCCGCCAGTTGTCCCAGCCGCCGATAACCTCCGAAATGGTATAGTCCGCCGCCTCCGCAGCGGTCATGCGCTTTTGCCCGGGATGGCGGGTGGATTGATCCGCCCGGGCCCCGACGGTGCCGAATTCGGCGTAGCGCTCCGTGACCCGTTTTACCTCGTCCCAGTCGTTAAAGCCCAGAGGGGCCACATGCGCATCCATTTCGCAGTTCAGGAAAACGGTGCGGGAGAATTTGCGCCAGGGACGGCCCAGATACGCCTGCCCCTCCTGGCATTCGCCGGTCAGGCGGCAGTTGTGGAACACCAGGCCGTAGGGCTGCTCCTCCGGCGTGTTGGCGGCGGTATAAAGCCCGCCCCGGGCATTCATAAACAGCGTGCAGCGCTCAAACCAGCAGCGGTAAGGCCCGAAAATAAAGTCCACGTCGCCCTGAATGAAGCAATCTTCAAAATACTGGCGGCTGTGGGTCAGGGTGCTGTCGCCGATGGATTCCACGCATTCGGCATACGCCTGCCGGGGCGCAATGAAATCCACCACCTTTTTCATCAGCGGGCCGCAGAACAGGGTATCCTGGTGGGCGATCATGCGCACGTTGCGCCACACCCCCCGATCCCCGGCGGCGTAAACAGCCACGGCCTGGCCCACGTCCCGGCCATCCCCCGCGTCGTTGCGGATCGTCAGGTTTTCCACCTCCACGTTATTGCCCGTCACCATGAAGGTAGCGGAAAGGAAGGTGCCGCGTTCCGTGCCGTCAGGATTCAAATCCTTGGCGCAGCCCTTGGCGGTGATCACCGTGCGGTCCCGGGCTTCCCCGATGATGCGCACGTTGTCTTTGTTCACCACCACACGCTCCTGGAATTCCTCCATGCGCAGCAAAATGATCGTGGGCGCCTGCCCGCCCCCCGGAATGGCGTCAATCGCCTGCTGGATCGAAGTGAAATCTCCGCTGCCGTCCTTTGTCACGATATACACAGCAATTCCCCCCTTAAATCAATCCAAATTCTTTGAGCGCATCCGCGGTCATGCGCGCATAAGCTTCCGCTCCGGCCCGCTGGGTGTGGGTATCGTCGGCGCTGCCGTTGGGGTAAGCGGGATAAACGCCGGGCTCTGCGTACAGATACAGCTTTCTGCTTTCCTTGTCGCCCAGCTCCCGTACGAGGGCCGTGCTTTTTTCATAGATATCGATGAGCGGCACGTTCCGCCGGGCAGCCAGCACCCGGATGGCATCGGGGTATTCCCCGTGGGATTCCAGCAGCTTTCCATCCCGCCAGTAGCGGCGGCAGATGGGGGTCATGAGGACGGGCCGGGCCTGGTGCAGCATTGCGGTATCCACATAGATTTCCAGGTTGTGATAGAAGGATGTCCAGGGATCGGTGTGCCGCCAGACCAGGTCGCTGGTATCGTTGTGCGTGAACTGGATCAGCAGGATATCCCCCGGCTGTATTTCCGTTTCGATCTTCTGCAGCCTGCCTTCGCTCAAAAAGGACTTGGTGCTCCTGCCGCCCATGGCCCGGTTTTCCACCCGCACACCGGGAATCAATTCGCAAAGCACCTGTCCCCAGCCAGTAATAGGCGCTTCCTCCGGCTTGTAACTGGCTGCGGTGGAATCGCCGCAGACGAAAATAGTCATGAATCTCATCCTCCTATATAAGAAATGATAGAAATAATGACGGCATACGTGCGCACAGCGCCGTTCGGTACATGACTGTGAAAGGGTCAATCAAGCCGTACACTGTCGTCGGCGTCCAGCCAGGCATCCGCGCCATGTACCTTGACACCCTTCAGATCGACATGTGCCGCGTTTCGCAGGAAGAAGCCTGCCCGCCGCATTTCCGGGCACCCTTCCATCATGGCGGG
>CAJOPV010000092.1 GCA_905236495.1 uncultured Christensenellaceae bacterium | reverse complement strand
CTGCTTTTCCTGAAAGGATGGTTTTTTATGATTGTCTGAATGAACAGGGAATGATATAATGAGGAAAAACAGCGCCATCACCGGGCTAAGGCGGAAAGGTGAGAAAAGCAATGGATCAGGAGCTTCAAATCGTCGCCGGGCTGAGCCACGCAGCCATTCGCACCCGCAGCATACAGGACAGCCTGCGGTTTTATACGGAGGTGCTGGGCCTCCGGGAAGCCTTCCGCATGCACAGGGAGGATGGGGCGCTTTCCACGGTGTATCTGTTCATCGCCCCCGGACAGTACCTGGAATTATTTGCGTTCGGCGCCCGGGAAGCCGTCACGGGGCCGGACGTGATCGGCATTTGCCATCTGTGCCTGATGACGAAGGATATTCAAGCATCCTACGAAACCGTGAAGCAATCGGGCTGGCCCATCGACAGGGAAATCCAGCACGGCAAATCCCAATGCTGGATGTTCTGGACCCACGACCCGGACAATACGCCCATCGAAATCATGGAGATGCCGCCGGAATCCATGCAGGCCCAGGCGGACAGGCGACTCGCGTTGGAAACATTGCAGGATTGACGAAAAGCCGAACGACGGTTCTGTGTTATTTGCGCAGCCATTTTGCGGAGAGGAAGCAGCTTGCTTATGGGATTGAGCCTCAACGCGCTCCTCTTTTATTCCTCCAGCGTCCAGCCAAGCAGCGCCCCGCCGGGGGCGTAATTTAATTTCAGGGAAAAGCACGTTTGCCTGCTTTCCAGCAGGGGCAGGAACACCCGATCCCCCTCCCACAGGGGCAGCTCGGGCACCTTTTCCTTTGGCACCCACTGAAGCTCCCCTTCTTCGCAGGCTGGCAGCGTATCCGCGTCGGCATGGGCGGTGTAGAGGAAGGTGAGCTCGTTGCCCCAATCCGGCAATATGAAAGTCAGGATGCCCCGCAGCCGCAGCCCCCGCAGCTCCAGGCCCGCTTCCTCCCGGGCTTCCCGCCGCACGCATTCCTCCGGCGATTCGTTTTCCTCCAGATGCCCGCCAATGCCGATCCATTTGCCCGCGTTTTCATCCTGGGCTTTTTTCACCCGATGCAGCATCAGGTATTTGCCGTCCTTTTCCACGTAGCACAGCGTCGTCAGCCTCATGTCAGAATCCCTCCGCCGTCAGGCGCCGGAGCGCCTCATAGCCCATGGCCCCCGCCCGGTTATAGATCACCTTTCCCGCCCGGTCCAGGATCACCGTCTGGGGCAGCAGATCGGAGGCCCCCAGCAGCGCGGCGATCCGCCCCTCTTCATCCACGGCGAAGGCCAAATCGTAATCATACCCGGACAGCCAGGCGGTCACATCCTCCGTCACCAGCTCGGAATGCAGCATCAGCACGGCAACATCCTGGGGATATTCCCGCCGCAGCTGGTCAAACCCCGCCATTTCCTGGATACAGGGGCCGCACCAGGTAGCCCACACGTTGATGACGGTCACCTTTCCCCGCTGAGCAGAAAGGGTAAAAGGATCCCCGTTCACGCAAGTCACCGAAAAATCGGGCAGAGTTTCCCCCACGGCGCTGCCGCCCGCCTCCCGGGCTTCCGGCTGGTTAAAGAAGATCAGCGCGGCGATGAGCAGGCCCGCCGCCAGGGCAGATATCGCTTTCCTCACGGCGCGGCCCTCCCCCCCGTCTCATTCCCCCGCAGCGTCAGCTTTCCCGCCTTGAAGGAAATGGCCTTTTCCGGGCAGGCAGCGATGCATTTGCCGCATTGCACGCATTCCCGGTCCCCCACCCGGCGGATATCCACGGGGCAAATCTCCACGCAGGCCCCGCAGTGGGTGCAGGCCCCCGCATCCACCTTGACCCCCAGCAGGGCGATGCGGGCAAACAGGCTGTAAATGGCCCCCAAAGGGCATAAAAAGCGGCAAAACGCCCGATAGATGAACACGCAGGCGGCAAAGATCGCCAATGCCAGCAGCGCCTTCCAGGAGAACAGCAGCCCTAAGGCGCCGGTCAATTCCCCGTTGGCGGGATGCAGCAGCAGCGGCAGGGCCCCCTCCAGGGTGCCGGCGGGGCAGATATATTTGCAGAAGGCGGGCAGAGGCGTTTGCTTCAGGGCATGATAGGCCGGGATCAGGAAAACGAATATTCCGAGAACGGCATATTTCCCCCAGCTCAGGGCCCGGGTGACCAGCCCTTTTTTCACCTTGCGGGTGGGAAGCTTATGGATCAGCTCCTGGATCAGCCCTATGGGGCACAGATATCCGCACACCGCCCGGCCCAGCGTCAGCCCGAAGATCAGCAGCACCCCCGCCACGTAAAAGGCGGGCCGGTTCGCCGAGGCGGCGATGGCGTTTTGCAGCGCGCCCAAGGGGCAGGCCGCCACCGCGCCGGGGCAGGAATAGCAGTTCAGGCCCGGCACGCACAGGCCCTTTGCCGGGCCGGTATAGATTTTGCCCTCCAGAAATCCCCGGACGTGGGCGTTATACAGCACGGCGGCGTAAAGCTGGATTAGCCGCCGGCGGCTCAGGCCGTGGGCCCCCCACCAGGCTTTCAGCCTATCCAATGCCGATGCACTCCATGCAGATTTTTACGGCTTTTTTCATCACGTCCGCCATGCCGCCGTTCACGATCCCCAGCACGATCAAAAGCAGGGCCAAAGCATACAGCGCGGCGCGAAGGCATCTTTTCATACGATCCTCCCTTTGTTTGTATGTCCATTATATCCTGCCCCGCCAAAGAAGTCAAACGCCTTCCCTTTTCCGCTATTGCGCATCCGGGGGGAATTTGATATACTTTTCCCGGGAGGTGATCCGGGGTGAAAAAGAAGCAAGTGTTGCTGTCCGTCATGGGCTGGACCAGGGAAGACGAGGATCGGCCCGATATCGTGCGCCTGCTCACCACCGGCACCCTCACCGGAGATAAGGAAAACTGGCGCATCGACTATACGGAGACCCAGCCGGATAACGAAAGCCATGACGTGACCCTCACCCTGGGGGGCGGGGTCGTCACCATGCAGCGCACCGGGCCCATGGGCACCAGCATGGTATTCGAGCAGGGCAAACGCTTTGAGGGCAGCTATCGCACCCCCTACGGCGATCTGGATATGGGGGTGTATCCCACCCATGTGAAATATCAGGTGGATGAGGCGGCGGAGGGCCGGGTGGACCTGACCTACCAGCTGGACCTGCAGGGCCAGTTCGCCGCGGTGCATGAAATGCGCATCCGCTTTTGCCCGGCAGGGAAGGCATGAGCATCCTGAGCCCCTGGCGGCAGGAATTAAAGGCCCTGATCCCCCGGGGCTTTTTGCGGCGGGACCGGGAAAACGGCCTGTTCATCAGCGATTATCCCCGGCAGGGGGGTGCGGAAGGCATCACATGCGCCCTGGAGGCGGCGGGCTATACCGTCCGCATCCAGGAGGAGGCCGCCCGAATCGGGGTGACGGAAGGGAAGCTGAATGAGCTCATGGAAAGCCTGGGCTCCCCGGCCCCCGCGCCGGGGGAGGACACCCTTTCCCTGTGGGCCCTGGGCACAAGACTGAGCAGCATCGCCGTGCCCCTTTCCCGCCAGCCGGTGGATCTTTTGTATGAGACCCTGAAGCACCTGGATCAAGGGGACCTCCGGGGGCTGGAGCAATATCTGCGCCCTCGGATCGCCCTTTGCCAGCGGCGGGGCCTGCCCCTGCCCGGGGCGGCGGGAAAAATGATCCTGTGGGCGCTCACGCAAGCGGAAGGAGAGGAAACCCCATGCTGATTACCTATCACGGGCATTCCGAATTTTGTTTGAAGCGAGGGGACGGCTATCGTCTCCTCACCGATCCCTACGACGGGCACGTAGGTTATCCCCTGCGGGAAACGGCCTGCGACGCGGTGACCGTCAGCCACGGGCATGGCGACCATAACTATATAAAGAAAATCACCGGCGCCCCCGCCATCATCGACAGCGAAGGCATATGGTGCCCCGCCCCGGATATGAAGATCACCGCCATCCCCTCCGTCCACGACGACGCGGGCGGGGCCAAGCGGGGCAAGAACCTGATCATGAAAATCGAAACGGAGGGGCTCACCCTGGCCCATCTGGGGGATCAGGGGGCCTCGTTGACAAACGAGCAGATCGCCGCCCTGGGACAAACGGATATCCTGTTCATCCCCATCGGCGGGTATTACACCATCGACGCGAAAACGGCCTGCGCCATCGTCCAGGCCCTTTCCCCCCGGGTCGTGATCCCCATGCACTACAAAACCTCCGTCAACCCCGATTGGCCCATCGCCGACGAAAAAGAATTCCTGGCCCTCATGCACGAGCCCCAGGCAGAAAAAATGCCTTTGCTTCGGATAACGAAAGAAGATTTAAGCGAACAGCCGCATTTGGCGGTTCTTTCCTGGGAATAATCCTGACACAAAAAGCCTGCCGGCTTTATCATACCGGCAGGCTTTTGAAATACCTTTTCTGGGAGAGGGATTCGTTCTTAATTTTTCACCATCTTACCCCAGGTGCCAAATCTTCTCGTTGTACTCCCGGATGGTGCGGTCGGAGGAGAAGATGCCGGAGCAGGCGGTATTGGTGATCGCCATGCGCAGCCACTTTTCCCGATCCTGATAATCGTTATTCACCCGGCGCTGGGCCATGGAGTAGGAGCCGAAATCCTTGAGGACGAAGTAGGGATCGGAGAAGAGCAGGTTATGGTAAATATCCTGGAGAGCGGCGGGGTTTTCCGGCATCAGGGTGCCGTCGATGATCTGGGTGAGGGCCTTGCGCAGCTCGCTGTTGCTCTCGTAAATGTGCATGGGGCTGTAATTGCCTTCCCGGTACATGGAGGATACGGTATCCGCCCGCATGCCGAAGATGTAGATATTATCCATGCCCACCTGCTGGGCGATCTCCACGTTGGCGCCGTCCATGGTGCCCATGGTGACCGCGCCGTTCATCATAAATTTCATGTTGCCGGTGCCGCTGGCTTCCTTCCCGGCGGTGGAAAGCTGCTCGGACAGATCGGCGGCGGGGATCAGCGCCTCCGCGGCGGACACGCAGTAATTCTCCAGGAACACCACCTGCAAAAATTCCTTGGCCCGGGGCGTACGCTCGATCAGATTGGAAATGGCGATGATCATGCGCAGGATCTGCTTCGCCATGTAGTACCCGGGGCTGGCCTTGGCGCCGAACACGAAGGCCCGGGGCGTCATGGTAAAATGAGGGTCATCCATGATGCGGTTATAGAGCACCATGATATGCAGGGCGTTGAGCAGCTGGCGCTTGTATTCATGCAGCCGCTTGGCCTGCACGTCCATCATAAAATCGGGGTTCAGCCGCACGTTCTGATGGACCGCTAAGCGGTTGGAGAAATAGACCTTGTTTTGCCGCTTCACCTTGGCAAAGGCTTCCCGGAAGGCCGGGTCGTCCCGGTAGGGCAGCAGATCCTGCAGTCTTTCCGGATCCCTCACCCAGGCGTCGCCGATGGTGTTGTTGATCAGGTCCCGCAAGCCCTCGTTGCAGCCCATCAGCCAGCGGCGGTGGGTGATGCCGTTGGTGATGGCGGAAAACTTTTTGGGCGTGAATTCATAGTAATCGTGGAAGGTATCCTGCTTGAGGATATCGCCGTGAAGCTGGCTGACGCCGTTGACGGAATAGCTCATGGCGACGCACAGGTTCGCCATATGCACCTGCCCGTAGGCGGTGATCGCCATGCCGGCGATGCGGGGATCGGTGCCGTTCATGTAATGATCCGCAAGCCGTGCGCAGACCCGGCGGTTGATTTCCTCCAGGATCATATAGATGCGGGGCAGCAGGGAGCGCATCATATCCTCGGGCCACTTTTCCAGGGCCTCGCTCATAACAGTGTGGTTAGTATAGGCCACCGTGCGCTGCACGATCCAGCTGGCCTCGTCCCAGCCCAGGCCTTCTTCGTCCATCAAAAGGCGCATGAGCTCCGGGATCGCCAGGCCGGGGTGGGTATCGTTGATATGGATCGTCATTTTATCCGGCAGCTTGCGGAAATCCCGCCCGAAGCGGCGCTTGAAATCCTTCAGGGCATACTGGAGGGTAGCGCTGGTGAAGAAGTAATGCTGCTTCAGGCGCAGCTCCTTGCCCTCGTAGTGATTATCCTCGGGGTAGAGCACCTTGCTGATGACGGCGGCCAGCTCCTGCTCATGCATGGCGCGGGAATAATCCCCGCTGTTGAAGGAGCGCAGATCCATGGACTTGACCGACCGGGCCCGCCAGGTGCGCAAAGTATTCACCGTTTCGCAGTCATAGCCTGCCACGGGCATATCGTAGGGCACCGCTTCCACAGAATAATAGTCCCGGAGCACGTAGCGGGTCTTGCCGAAAACCTCCTCGGTTTCCACCCGCCCGCCGTAGTTCACCTGACACACGTCCTCCATGGCGGGCACTTCCCAGACGTTGCCGTTTTCCAGCCAGTTATCCGGCACCTCCACCTGCTGGCCCCCCAGGATCTTCTGGCGGAACAGGCCGTATTCATAGCGGATGGTGCAGCCCATGGCGGGGAGAGACAGGGAAGCCAGGCTGTCCATAAAGCAGGCCGCCAGCCGCCCCAGGCCGCCGTTGCCCAGGCCGGGTTCCGGCTCCTCCTGGATGATCCGGCGCCAGTCGATGCCCAGCTCCTCCATGGCCTGGCGGTAGGCATCCTCGCTGCACAGGTTCAGCACGTTGCAGTGCAGGGCGCGGCCCGTCAGAAATTCCACCGACAGGTAATACAGCCGCTTGGCGGTGGAGTGCTTATCCTTTTCCCGGTAAGCCACCCACTTTTGCATGATCTGGTCCCGCACGGTGGAGGCCAGGGCGTTGTAGATCTGCTGATCCGTGGCGTCCGCCAAGGTGCGCCCGTTATAGCGCTGCAGTTTGCCCAAAATGGATTGCTTAATGGATTCTTTATCGAACTGCGTCGTCGGCATCGTATCCCATCCTTCCGTTCTGTCCGCGCATCTGCTTGCGCAGGCCATGCTTTTCGGCACGGCTAAAACAGATTATACCACGCTTTTCCCCGCCCGCCAATAGGCAAATTGGTCTGTGAGCCCCTTGATCCGTACCAATTCCGAGAAAATCCCGGCTTTTCCGCACAAAAAAGGGAGGCGAATCGGTCTTTCGCCTCCCGGAATCTATTGCGCTCCTTATGCGTTCAGCGCTGCGATGATCTCCGGCAGCTGAGCGTCCACGGCGTCGTTTTCCAATTGGCAGGTGCCGGCGTTGCGATGCCCGCCGCCGCCGTAGCGCAGGCACAATTCCCCGATATCCGCCCGGGACGCCTTGTTGACGATGGATTTCCCGATCATCACGGCGGTATTCTGCTTCTTGAAGCCCCAGGCCACGTGGATGGAAATTTCCGTTTCAGGGTACAGGGCGTAGATCATGAAGCGGTTTCCGGCGTGGATGATCTCCTCGTTCCTCAGGTCCAGCACCACCACCTTGCCCTCCACCCGGGCGATGCGCCGAAGCTGTTCCTTGAATTGATCCGCCTGCTCAAAGTAAAGCTCCACCCGCTCCTTCACATCCGGCAGCTCCAATATTTCATCGATGGAATGATCCATGCAGTAGGAGATCAGTTCCATCATCAGCTCGTAATTGGAAATGCGGAAATCCCGGAACCTGCCCAGGCCCGTGCGAGGGTCCATCAGGTAATGCAAAAGCACCCAGCCCTTGGGGTTCAGGATCTCATCGATGGTGAAATCGGCGCTGTCGCCCTTATCCACCGCCGCCATCAGATCGTCGCTGACCCGGGGAAAGGCCGCCTTGCCGCCGTAGTAATCATACACCACCCGGGCGGCGCTGCGGGCGGCGGGATCGATGATCAGCTTGCCTCCCGTCTCCTTCGCCTTCAGCCGATCCACTTCGCTTTCGTGATGGTCAAAGGCCAATCCCACCCGGGGATCGTAGGGCAGGTTGGTGGTGATATCGTTGGCGGAAAGGTCGATCTTCCCATCCTGCACATCCTTGGGGTGCACGAATTTGATGTCCTCGATGATGCCCAATTCCCTGAGCATCATGGCGCAGGCCAGGCCGTCAAAATCGCTGCGGGTCACCAGGCGCTTTTTCTCGGTCATGTCTGTTTCCCCCTATTTCTTCATATTTGCCCTGATTATACCAGACGGGCACGCCCAGGGTCAAGAAAAAGCAAGGCGCGCCTCCCCGTCCGGCAAAAAAATTTCCATTTCGGGATGAAACCCCCGCCCTGCCCCGTTTCTTAAGCGGAACGCCTCTCAGACAAACGCAGGAAGAAGGGAAACCCATGAAAAAGAAGCTTGCATGCATGGCGCTGGCGCTGCTGATGGTTTGCTGCGCCGTTCCGGCCCTGGCGGAAAACGAAGATGTGTTCAGCCAATTGGAAAACCAGACCTTTGAATTTTCCAGCGGCGTGGGCGGCTGGTTCACCAGCCTGTCCATGGGCCGGAACGGGGCCTTCACCGGGATGTTCCACGACAGCGAAATGGGCGAAATGGGGGAAGCATACCCCTTGGGCTCGGTGTATGGCTGCCTGTTCCATGGTTCCTTCGCTTCGCCGGAGCAGCTGGGCGATTCCGCCTGGAAATTACAGGTGGAGACCCTGACAATGGACGAGGGCCAGCTTCCCGAAGTCATCGAGGACGGCGTCCGCTACGTCACGTCGGAGCCCTACGGCCTTTCTGCCGCCAAAGAAGTGATCCTGTACCTGCCCGGCACCCCCATCGAAAGCCTGCCGGAAGGCTTCCTGCCCTGGTCCCATCTGCATGAGATCGACCCTCACGCGGAAAAGCTGCCTTACTACGCCCTGTGGAACGCCGAGGAAGAAAGCGGCTTCATCACCATGCCCGTGGAAGGGGAGCTGGCCCGGCAATTGGGCATTGCCAACCCCTGGCAGCAGGTGGATGCAGACGCGCTTCGGCAGGCCATGGGCGTATCCTTCGGTCTTCCCGAGGGGGTGTTTTTCCCCGAATACTATGTGCTGAACGGGAACGAGCTTGCCGAAATGCAGTGCTACCTGGACGGCGCCCGCATCATTGCCCGGGCCCGGCGCATCGATGCCTTTACCGATATTTCCGGCCTGTATTACGCCTGGAAAAGCGATGAAGCATTGAATATTCAGGGCTGCCCCGGCGTCTGCTGGTCCGCGACGGAGGGCGAGGAGGATCTGCGCCTGTGCCTGTGGTACGATGGTACAGCCGGGATCATGTATTCCCTCTATGCCCGGGACGACGACCTTTCGGACGTAGATCTGCCGGCCCTGGCGGAGGCCGTTTATGCCCCCGGCCCGGCAGACGACGCAGACTGATCTTCCCCTTCCAGACAAAAGGATTCGCCGTTTTCCCCATTTATTCTCCCAAATTCCGCTAAAAATCCCCTGCCCACGTTTCCCGACCCATGCTATGCTGAAACCCGATAAACCCTCGCCCTGCCTGAGCGGGTGACTTTTCGGAATAGCAAGGGACGGGATTTTTTTATGTTTTCCTTCCTCATTCCCGGCTTTCGGAACGACGACCGGCGATACAATGGCGGATGACCCGGGCCCCGCTCATCACCCAAAGCCCGGGAAGAGCCCGGGACGCGATGATGAAGGCCGTCAGATCAAGGATGAGGAGCGGGTGTTCTCCCGGCTCTATCAGAAATCAAACATTCGGTTTTTTGACAGCCAAGAGAAAGAAATAAGAAGCATTCATATTCTCTCTTTTACAGCAATCATCCCTGTCATATCATAGGCCCCTGTCTTTTTTCAGCACAAAAACCCGCCCTCCGGCTTCCCGGAGGGGGGCGATGGGATACGCTGGAAGGAAATGCCGACCTTCTGCGTGTTCGGCCTTATTTGCCGCTCATCTGCCGTTCCTGCTGTTCGATCATGCGCTTGAACGTGTGGCCCGTACGACGCGGTATTTCCCGGAGGGATTTTTGCGCTGTGTCGCCGGTGAAAATCTTGATATTCAGGGTCATGGAGCCGTCCTCCTCCGGCGTTGCGTAGATCGTGTCGATGTACTGCTCCACAAATTCCTTGGTGATGATCCCCGCCGCGGCGTCCTTCTGCGCGGCGGAAAGGGCCCTGCGGATGCGGGCAATCTTTTCTTTGTAGATTTCGCTGGAATCCAGCTGCTGGTTCAGGCGGTCAATTTCAGCCTGGGCCCGGTCGATTTCGGCGTTGCAGCCGTCGGTCATCTTTTTGAAATCCCGGTCGGAGATCATCCCGTCCACGCTGAGCTGCAGCAGCTTTCCTTTTTTCTTTTCGGCGTTGTCGATGAGCTGCTGCTGGGCGGCGATCTGGGAGGGCAGCTGGTTGTGGTCGGTCATTTCGGTGTAGAGGCGGATGTACTCCTCCGCCAGCGCGTCGGCGTCGGCCTTCGTGTCCCGGAACACCCCCAGCAGCAGGGGCTGAATTTCCGATTCATAGATGGGGAAGGACGCGCAGGTATCCGCCCCATTTTTGATCTTGCCGCTGCATACCCACTTGGAATTGTTGGGGCCATACACCTTCTTGGATTCCCGGCGGTAGTAGGGCTCGCCGCAGCAGGTGCAAAACAGCTTGCCGGTCAACAGGTTCGGGTGATTGCACACCCCCTGGCGGTTCTTCACGTCCTCGCTGCGGCGGCGAAGAATGGCGTTCGCCTTGTCCCACAGTTCCTCGCTGACGATGGCGGGCACGATCTCCCCCGTCTCGTCCCTGAACATCACCCATTCCTCCGGCGGCAGGAATTTCTGCTTCTTGGTGAACATATCCACCACCTTCACCTTGTTGCCCACGTAGTACCCCTTGTATTTGGGGTTGGCGATCATGTTGCTCATGGTGCCGTGGGCGATGCGGTTGCCGTTGAGGTTTCGGTAGCCCTTGTCCCAGAAAATCCCCTCGATCTGCTTCATGCTGTACTGGTCGGTGGCGTAGAGCTCAAACAGTTCCCGCACCATGGGCGCTTCCGCTTCGTCGATCACCAGGCGCTTGCTCTCCTTTTTGTAGCCGAAAATGCGGCTGTTGCCCAGCACCACCTTGGATTTGATGGCCTGCTGATGCCCGAATTTGACCCGGCTGGAGAGCTTGCGCAGCTCGTCCTGGGCGATGCTGCTCATGATAGTCAATCGCAGCTCCGAATCCTCGTCCAGGGTGTTGATGTTGTCGTTCTGGAAAAACACCGCCACCCCGCCGGTCAGCAGCTCCCGGGTGAAT
>CAJOPV010000091.1 GCA_905236495.1 uncultured Christensenellaceae bacterium | reverse complement strand
TCCCACAGCAGGTCGTATTCGCTGAAGGAGGTGTTGGTGGCGTAAATGAAGCCTTCATGGTCGATGTAGATATTCTGGTATTCCGTAGGCACGAAGGCCGCCTGCTGGGAGCGCTGCTCCTTCGTCATAAAGTAGGTTTTCCAGATGTAATCCCACAGGTTGTAGGTAACGGTGTTGGCGCCGATAAAGCCGGTGAAGGCGCCGTCCGCCTCGAACTTGACAAGGCCCTTGTTGATATTGGAGGCCAGCACGAAGACCCGGCCCGAGGTATCGATCACCAGCTTGTTGGGCAGGAAGGACTGGTTCTGATCGAAGGTGGAATCGCTGGGCTTGGTGAAGATCTGGCGGTAGTTCAGATCCTTGTCCATCACGATGACCCGGTTATTGTCCCGGTCCGCCACGTAGATGTTGCCGTCGGGGTCAACGGCGACGTCGCCGGGGTTGTTGAAGCGGGTGACGTTATCGCTGCTCAGGATCATGGGGCCCCGCTCGGCGGAGGTGCCGATGGGGGGCTTAAGGTAATAGCTGCCGTCCTCATCGGCAAACAGGCTGCCGTCCTCGTTTTTCAGCAGATCGCTTTGGGCCAGGAAGGCTTCCAACTGATCCGCCCCCACCGTGGCGTGGTCGATCTCCCGGACGAATTCAAAATCGGTGCCGACCTTTGTCAATTGCAGGATGCGGTTATTGCCGGTATCCACGATGTATAGGTCATTCCCCCGGACGTACAGGCTCTTGGGGGAGCGCATGGCCTTTTCCAGGTTCAGGGAGGAGCTGTAAATCACGTCGCTGACCCGGTAAGCGTCCGGGCTTTCCCGGATATCGCTCCAGTAGTCGTAGTTATAGGTATAGGTGCTGGTGAAGCCATCCTCTGCCGCATACGCGATGGTCATGGGCATGAAGATGATCAAAGCAGCCAGCAGCACCAGCAGCCTCGCATAGGTTTTCACGTTCGTTTCCCTCCTGTCTTCATGTTCGGTGGCGTATGCGTTAGTCCTTAAGGCCGGAGCTTGCCATGGTTTCCAGGATCCGGCTCTGAGACAGGATGAAAATGATAATCGGGACGATCATCACGATCACCGAAACCGCAGCGGCCTGGCCCGTACGGGCGATACCGCCTGCCTGGATCTGCTGCAGGGCATAAACCAGGGTCTTGTTCTTTTCGGTATAGATCACGGTGGCGGCGTTGGTGTTCCACAGGCTCTGCACCGAGAAAATGATGATCGTCAGCCAGGCGGGCTTCACGTTGGGCATCACGATGCTCCAGAAGATGCGGAACTCCCCTGCGCCGTCCAGGTGTGCGGCCTCGATCAGCGCGGTGGGCAGGCTTTCCATGAACTGCTTCATCAGGAACAGCCCGATGGGGGCGGCGAAGGCGGGCAGGATGATGGCCCAGTAGGTATCGATGAAGCCCAGGCGGCTCATGATGACGTAGTTGGGGATGCCCGTCACATAGCCGGAGAACATCAGGGCCGTCACCACGATACTGAAGAAGATTTTCCCGCCGGGGAAATCATACTTCGCCAGCACGAAGGCCGCCATGGAGGCGATGATGACGTGCCCGAAGGTGCCGATGAAGGTGATGAGCACGGTGTTCGTCAGGTACCGGGAGAAGGGCACGAAGCTTTGGCCCATGGTGACGAACAGGTCGGCGAAGTTATCCATGGTGGGGTGCTGGGCAAATACCTTGGGCGGGAAGCGGAACAGTTCGTCCAGGGGCTTTAAGGAGGCGGCGATGTTGAATACCAGCGGGAAGGCCATCGCCACGGCGATAATCGCCATCATAAAGTAGATGCCAAAATCGCCCCAGAAGCTGCGGTTGGGCTTGCGCCGCTTGGGGTGGGCCAGCTTCACCAGCATGAAGATGCCGTAGGCTACCAGCAGCACGATCAGAATGAAATGGATCAGGTTCCAGGTGGCGATGCTGGTATCGATCTGGTTGCTGGCATCGGCGGCGCGCTCCGCGACGGCTTCGCCCTCCTCCGACACGGCGGTTTCCGCGGCAGCGGCGGCCTGGACGGCGGCTTGAGGCGCGGCGTTATCCGCCAGGATGCCGAACACGATGACGCCCGCCAGCAGCAGCGCCAGGATCCCGGCGATGAGCCCGATCTGGCCCTTGCTGCGGCCCTCGCTGGGCCTGCGGCGCATGACGGCGTAGCCGACGACCAGCACCACGATGAAGGCCAGCAGCAGGATGAGGCGGATGATCTCATAGGGCCGGGCGGGGTCGCCTTGGGCGGTTTCCGGGGCGGCTGCCGCGGCAGGGGCTTCCTCCACGGGCGCAGCCTCTTCCGCGGGAGCAGCCTCTTCCGCGGGAGCAGCCTCTTCCGCGGGAGCGGCTTCCTCAACGGGAGCGGCCTCTTCTGCGGGGGCGGCTTCCTCAACGGGAGCGGCCTCCTCTGCGGGCAAAATTTCGTTCCCCAGGCCGGCTTCCGGCAAGGTTTCGTCGGCGGCTGCCGCCGCGTTTTGCTGGGCTAGGCGCTGGGCGGTCATCACGTCTTCATTGTGCTTATTGATCTCGTTGATCTTGGCGGAGGTGAAGATCAGCCCGCCCACCAGCACCGCGATGATGATGGCGGATACGATCAGGAAACGCTTTACGTTGAGCTTTGGTTTTTCTTCCTCGATTTCGCCCCGCAGCATGGCCTGGAAGCGCAGCTGATCGGTCCTGCTGTTGGTTTTGGGCTGTTCGATTTTCACGATAGTTTTCTTGCTCATGTGCCCACCTTCCTCAGCATCGCCTGAATGGCTTTATTGCACAGGATCATCGTCAGGAACAGCACCGTGGCGATGGCGGATGCGTAACCCATTTCAAACCGGGAGAAGCCGTAGTCGAACAGGTGGGTCACGATGGTGCGGGCCGCGTAGTCCGTGCTGGGATAGCCCGCCAGGGCCCTGGGCACGTCGGATACGTTGAAAGCGGAGGTGATGCTCATAACCGCGCCGAAGAGCAGCATGGGCTTCATGCTGGGCAGCGTGATGTGATACAGCTCCTGCCAGCGGTTGCGCACGCCGTCCACGTAGCCGGCTTCGTACATGCTCCGATCCACGCCCTGCAGGCCTGCCACGAAGGAAAGGAAGCCGGTGCCCATGCTCATCCACAGGGTGACGATAATGATGATCGTCATGATGTACCGGGGATCCAGCAGGAACAGGATGGGGGCGTCGATGAGGCCGAACTGCAGCAATATGGCGTTCAGCCAGCCGTAAGCGTCGCCCCGGAAGAGAATGGAAAAGACCTGAAACGCGCCGCCCGCGATGGAGGGAGCGTAGAAGATCACCACCGCCACCGTGCGGAGCCACCGGGGCAGCTCGTTGATGAACCAGGCGAACAGGAAGGAAAGGATATACCCGATGGGGCCCGTCACCACGGCGATGACGAAGGTGTTTTTCACGGCGGTGAGGAACACCTCATCCTGCAGCACCAGGTTGATGTAGTTCTGGAAGCCGATGAACCGGGGCGCTTCCAGGATGTTGTAGTAGGTGAAACTGTAATAGATGGAAGTGCAGATGGGCAGGATGAAGAAGGTAAAGAACAGCACGGCGTAAGGCAGCAGGAAGATGTAGCAGGTTTTCATCTTGCCGGCTTTCTTGAGGTCATAGCTGAATTTTTCCCTCTTGATGCTCCAGTAGCTGGTTTTGGCAGACTGCATACGGTTTCCCTCCTTTCTCCCTTACGGATTGCCCCCCGGCGCTGTGTCCGGGGCGGTGTCAGGCGGCGCGGCGTTCAATTTCAGCGCTGCGGCGTCCGTCGCCAGGCCGAATTCCTGCCGCTTGATCTTGATTTCCTCGTTGATGGTCTTGGAATAGGTGAGCAGCGTCTCCCGGGCGTCCTCCTTGTTGTTGATGACGCGGCGGATGGCGTTGGTCATATGGCGGGTGGTGGAGTAGCCGCCGGCGATCTCCGGGAAGCCGTGAGTGTTCGCCATCTGGCCCAGCAGGATCTCCAGCTGCCGGTCGCTCCAGCCCAGATTGACGAGGGCCTTTTTGTTCGCCGTGGTGTAGCGGGCGGAGGAGCCCAGGATGGCTTCCATCTCCCGCCCGAAATCCACCTGGGTCTGGGCGTCGGCCCACCACTGGATGAAGGTCCAGGCGTTGTTCCGCACCTTTTCGTCATCGGTCTTGATGATCATGGAGCACAGGCCGGCGGAATGGACCGTGTTATCCACGTAGGTTGATCCGTCCGCGTTGGTGCGCACCGTGCCGGGGAAGTAGGTAAAGTCCCACAGGCCGCGGATCTCGGGGGCGGATACGGCTAAGTTGTTATACATGCCGTAGCTGGCGACGCCAATGGGCATTTCGCCGGTACGGAAGCGGCTCACAAAGTCATACACCGTCAGCAGCCCATAGTCGTTATACAGGGAGGTATAAAGCTTGAAGGCCGCCACGCCCTCCTCGGTGTCGATGAGGGTCTTGGTCTTGTAATCGTCGTAAATGGCGCCGCCCTGCTGATAGATCATGGAATTGAGGATGGAGATATCCGCCGTGGTGATATCGGGGAAGGGCACGCCCACCGTCATGCTGTTGCCCTGGATGGTGGGCAGCAGGGCGATGAGGCTCTGCCAGGTTTGCAGGTTATCCCAGTGCGTCAGGTCGTCCCAGTCGTCGGGGGCCATCCCCAATTCTTCCAGCACGTCCTTGCGGTAGAAGACCAGGGAAAAATCCATGGTTTCCGGGATGCCATACACGCCCACGTGGTCGGCGTTCGCCGCCTCGTCCCGGTACTGGAAGGGCTCCAGGGCGCTGCGCTCGTAAATATCCTCGGCGGTGACCTCCTCGTAGCTCTTGACGTGCACGTCCTTGCCGTCGAAGGCATAATCCCAGCCCTTAAACTGGGTCATATCCTCCACGGCGTGGCGCATGGCGTAGTTCACCGGGAACCAGGAGCCGACGGACAGCACCACGTCCGGCCCGTTGCCCGCCACCACGGCGGTGAGCAGCGTATCGGCGATAACCAGCTTGACGTTGACGTTGATGCCGAAGTTGGGGGTGAAATCCTGGTCGATCAGGGCCTTTAACACGTTGGATTGGTCGCGGCCCGTGGTGATCCACACGTCCAGGGCGTCGCCGCCGTCGTACTTGTTGCCCACGGAGTCGTAATCCACCACGTAGGAAGCGCCCAGGGAGCGGATCTCGTTCCCGGCGCTGGCGACGAAGCCGTCGTTCACCCCAGGCACCTGGTAGTTTTCGCCGTGCACCATGATCAGGTCGATATCCAGCTTGGTTTCGGACATGTTCTGCATGGAGGTGCCCAGGGAGGTGATGTTGTCCTTAAAGTTGCTGAAGGATTGGGTGATGCGCTCGGTATGGTTCACGAAGCCTTCCAGCTGCACCGCCAGGGTCTGGGCCACGGCGATGCGGTCCGATTTCTGGCCCGTGATGGAGACGGTGTCATCCACCAGCTTGTAAAGCCGCTTGCTTTCCAGATCCATGCCGTCGATGATCTCGGGGTAGATGCTTTCCAGGTTATAATCCCGGAAACGGTCCGGGTTCACGCCGGTGAGCACCAGGATCTTGCGGTAGATCTGGTTCAGGCGGTAAATGGAATCGTCCATTTCCTGCAGGATGGGGCCCATCTCGCCCAGCGTGGCCTCCAGGCGGATGGCGTGGCGGCCCTTCGTCAGGTAGAAGCGGTAGGGCTTGCCGTCCTTATCGCTGAGGGTGTTCATTTCCCAGGCGGTGTTATAGCTGAAGGAAATGGAGGCAACGTCCTTAAAGGGCACCTGCCCGTCGATGTACAGCGAACGGCAGGAAATAGCGCCCCGCTGATGATTCTGGCGGGCCTTCACGGTGATGGCGTACCAGCCGTCCTCCGGCACGTCCAATTCCCATTCGATCCACTGTCCTGCGTTGTTCCAGGAATCGCCGCCGATGTAGTTGAGGATGGTGTGATATACGTCGTAGGGCTCCGTGGCGGCGGAGGAACGGTCATACCGGGGATAGAGAGAGGGGGAGGAGCGCAGCGCCGCGTTTTCCCCCTGGATGGAGGAAACCAGCAGGTCGTTGGCGCCGATGCTTTCGCTTTCCGGGTGTTCCGCCTGTACCCGGGCTAAATACTGCTCATATTCGCCGTACTGCTGGGGAGGCGTCAGCGAAATGGAGCGGATCTCCATGGGCTCGTTAATGGCGCGCAGGGCGATGGTATGCTCCTGCCCCGCTTCCAGATAGAAGCGATAGGGCTCGATGGCGTAGCCCATGGAATCCCGGCAGAAGACCTGCTGCCAGTCGAATATTTCCTCCTGCTTGGCCCGGCGCTCGTTGCCCTGGTTGTCGAAGCGATCCTCCGGGTTTTCAAAGGGCTGATCGTGCCACAGAAGAGAAAACATCAGCGACGACGCGCCGCGGAAGGGCGTGGCGGTCACCAGCACGGGGGCGCCGTCCTCATCCAGGATGGGATCGCCGTTCTCATCGGCGGCGGGCATGCCGTAATCGATATACAGCGCACGCTCAATATCCACGCCCCGGCTGTCCAGGGCGCGATAATCGATCTGCACGTTATACCACCCGGATTCGGGCACCTGCACCTTCCACTGCAGGAAGGAGCCGTCCCCCGTGAACAGGATGGTATCCTCGCCCTCGGCATACACCCGGGCGATCTCGTCGGGCGCCTTATCCCGGGTCGCCGTGGTGGGCAGGGCCTCATACTGGTCCAGCGCCAGCGCCACCGTCTGGGTGGCGTCCGCGGCGTCCTGATATTTCGCCTGGGCCAGGTATTTGGCATAGGTGATCTCGCTGCGGGATACGCCCTCCACGTCGCTTGTCAGGTCCTGATCCTGATACTTGGCCCGGAAGTTCTCCGTGTCGCCGCCCAGGCGCACCAAAAGAACCACCGCGACGACGACCACAGCAATGCCGATCACCCAGCGGACCCATTTCTTTCCGAAGAATCGGCTTACTATGTCACGAAAGCGCTTCTTCTGCATATGCATACTCCCCTGTCAGAAATGAAATTTGTGGCGCACGCCCCGCCACGGTGTGAGAGCCCATTTTTGGTTTCCGAATATATTCCTATTGAACTATACCGTAAAAAATGTAATCTGTCAATTGAAAATGCACAATTTGCACAGTTTTTCTTCTATATTTTGCCGCATTCTACCGATCCGGCCCTCTGGGGATCATTCCTTCAGTCTGCTCTGCCCGAGAAGAAAGGAACGAGTTTCTTCCATTATATATGTACGCTTCCCAGTCTGGGCTTGCTCCCCGGGTCGGAAGATCATACAGGAAGCAATTGCAATTCATGGATAAACCGGGTATAATAAAACAAAAAAACGGGGAGGATGCGGAAGATGAAAAAATGGACAGCGGCGGTGATGGCCCTGTGCCTGGTTATGATTTGGGGGCAGGCCCTGGCGGCGGGGAGCACCGTGTATTCCTCCGATTTTTCCCAGGGGACCGACGGCTGGGTGGCCCGCAGCATGGGCAGCGCGCAAATCGAAGCAAAAAACGGCGCGCTGTATATCCAGGGCCGGCAGAGCGACTGGCATTCCCCGGGCCGGGATTTTGAATTGATCGAAGGAGCCCGCTATACCCTCCGGGTGATGGTGCTGCAAAGCGAAGCGGACCAGGCGAATTTTATGATCTCCGTGGCCCATACCCTGAACGGGACGGAAACCTATGAAAACCTGGCCCACGGCACGGCCCGAAAGGGGGCCTGGACTACCCTGCAGTGCGAATACACCCCGGGGCACTTTGATTCCTTCGTGCTGTATGTGGAAACCACGGGGGCGCCTACGCTGAATTACGCCATCAAAAACTTTGCTGTGGGCGCGCCGGACGGGCTGCCCGGGGAGGATGGGACGGTGGAGCTGCCCAGGCTTCGGGAAATTTACGCCGATCAGTTCGATATCGGCATCGCCGCGCCTCAGCAGCTGATCCGCAATCAAAAGGCCATGGAGCTGGTGAAGGACCAGTTCAATATCCTGACCCCGGAAAACGAATTAAAGCCTGATGCGGTATTGGACGTGGCAGCCAGCAAAAAGCTGGCCCGGGAGGATGAGACCGCCGCAGCGGTGCATTTTGACGCCGCCAAGCCCCTGCTGGATTACGCCCTGGCAAACGGCATGAAGGTGCACGGTCACGTGCTGGTATGGCACAGCCAGACGCCGGAGGCCTTCTTCCACGAGGGGTACGACGCCAACAAGCCCTATGTCACCCGGGAAGTGATGCTGGCCCGGCTGGAAAACTATATCAAAGGCGTTATGGCATACCTGGATGAAAACTACCCTGGCGTGGTGGTGAGCTGGGACGTGGTGAACGAAGCCATCGACGACGGGGGCAATTTCCTGCGCGCCTCCAACTGGACCCGCGTGGTGGGGGAGGATTTCCTGGCCCGGGCCTTTGAGCTGGCCCGGAAATACGCCCCGGAAGGCACCCTGCTCTATTACAACGATTACAATACCGCCGTGCCCGGGAAGCTGATGAAAATTTATCGGCTGATGAGCGAACTGACGGCGGAGGGGAACATCGACGGCTATGGCTTCCAGATGCACCACAGCATTTCCTACCCCTCCATCGCCATGATCCAGATGGCGGTGGAAAATATCGCCTCCCTGGGGGTCAGGCTGCGCATCAGCGAACTGGACGTGGGCATCGACGCGAATACCGACGGGAACCTGGAACAGCAGGCCCTGCTGTACGCCCAGATCATGGAGCTGGCGGTCCGCTACAGCGAGCAGTTCGAGGCCGTGCAGGTCTGGGGCCTGACGGATAATATGAGCTGGCGGGCCTCCAATTACCCCCTGCTCTTTGACGCTTCCCGGAATCCCAAGCCCGCCTTCTGGGCCGTGGCGGACCCGGACAGCGTGGAATAAGCGTGTTTACCCCGGGATAGCACGAAAGGGCCGCACGACTTTCATCCGCAGGGCCGGGTCTCCCGGCCCGAGGAGCAGTCAGGATGACTGCTTCCGATATCCATTTTACAGCAAATGGATGCTCTTAAAACGCCTGAGGTTTTTTATTCCTCAGGCGTTTTTTCATTGGGAATTTGGGGCGGCGGGAACAGCGGATTATCCTGCGTCTGGGCGCTTATAAAGAAAGC
>CAJOPV010000090.1 GCA_905236495.1 uncultured Christensenellaceae bacterium | reverse complement strand
CGGAAGGGGGACTGGGGGAAACCGCTCTTTGGGCACCAAAGAGCGGTTTCCCCCAGTAAACATTTTTCGTAAGCGATTGCCCTGGGATTATAGGCCGCCCTGTTGTGAAATCAGGCGATTTATGATATGATAAATAAGCAGGACAGGGTTGCCTGGGGCCATTCCAATCAAAGGAGCGTGAAAAAACGTGCCGGAGTTAAGCCGTTTCGGGGGCATGATCATTTATATGCTGTTTCACGATATTGGACAGCACAGCAAGCCTCACGTGCATGTGTATTATGGCGAATATGAAGCGGCGATTGCCATCGACGGCGAATTGCTGGCGAGTTCCCTGCCGCGCAGGTAATTAAAGATCGTGACCGGCTGGCTGGCCTTTCATGAGGAGGAGGCCTATAATGCGTGGAATCTGGCCGTTCAAGGCGAGCATTTTGATAAGATTCCGCCCATGAATTGAGGTGAATGATTTGTATATCCTGAATGACGTATGTTACGCGGGAGAATTGCGGGAAGGCATCAAAGTGACGGAGGTAAAGCCTCTGCGCGGCGGGATGATGCTGGTCACTTTTTCCACGGGAGAAAAGCGGCTGTTTGACGCTACCCGGCTGAAAGGCTCCGCTTTTGAGCCGCTGAAGGATGAAAACGTGCTGAATCATCCTGCGCTGTTTCACGGCGTGATCACCTGGAACAACGGGGAAATTGATATTGCGCCGGAGGCAGTTTATCAAAACAGCTACGCCTACGAAGAAATGGCGATATAATCATTTCACTTGAAGCACGAAAGCTGTCCTCCTGTGAGAGGGCGGCTTTATTGCGCGGTCAATTGATTTCGGGCAGGATGATCTCATGGCATTGGCTGAAACGGGCGAAGCGGCGGACGGCCCCGGTCAGGGCGGATTGCAGCTTTTTGGTGAAGCGGACGCCGGGCTCCAGCCAGATATTTTTGATCTCCAGCACCCCTTCCTTTTTGCGCACCACAGGCTCGATGCGGCCCGCGAAGCCCTCGCCGTAGATGATGGGAAGCACGTAATAGCCGTAGGAGCGCTGGACGGCGGGGGTATAGATTTCCCAGCGGTAAGAGAAACCGAAGATTTCCCGGATCAGCTTCCGATCCCAGAGCATCGGATCCAGGGGCGCCAAAAACTCACAGCGGGGGAGAAAGACAGCCTCGGAGGCGGCGATATTCAACAGCGGCTGATCCGCAGCGGCGCAATACAGGGGGGATAGGCTGCCCTCCATGCGCGTTTCAAGGATCTTCCCTTCCGTCAGCAGCGCTTCAAACGCCCGGTCCCGATCGCCGACATTCATATCCCGGATGCCCAGGAAGGCGTCTGAATGACGGTTATGCAGCAGCCCTACGGCCCCCACCCGCCGAAGCAGCCGCCACTTGAGGAAATCAAAATCGTCGGGCAGGGGCTCCGGCGCGGAAAGGAGCTCAGGCGGCAGACAGTTTTCCGTCAGGTCATAGCACTTCCGGGCCCCGGTCTTATGGTGGATCATCAGCCGCCCGTCGGAATACATCTGCTCCAGCACCGATCGGGCGGCGCCGCTTTCCCCGTGCCAGTTCCCGCTCCAATGGATGGCGGAATGCCAGCGGATCCTGCCGGAAATGGGAAGGTCGGCGGCCTCCGCAGGCCCGTGGACGCGGATATGCTCCGCCGCCCGCTCCTCCAGCGGCGGCAAATCGGGAAACTGCCTGCCGCAGTCCCGGGCGGCGGCGCGGAAACGGGCGAAATGAGGCCAGTCCTCCATGGGCAGGATGGACAGCTCCTTATCCGGGTAATCGAATAGAAGCCGATCCCGGTACAGCAAATTCGAAAGGGTCTGCTTCTGAAAGCCCTGCACCCGGGATTGCAGCGTCAGCTCCGCGTTCCGTCCGCAGACATCCACCGGGTCAAACTGGATGCAGCCGCATTGACGCACGAAGGAAAGAACGCCTTCCTTGCCGATGAAGCGGCGCTTCCCCAGCAGCCCGTGCTTGAGCAGCAAAAAACGCCGGGCGGTGCGGTTGGAAAGATCGGTCATGCTGCGCTCCTTCCTGTAATACGAACATATGTTCATTCTAAACCAAATGAAACGCCCTGTCAAGGGGCAGGGCGGCAGGCTCGGGAGTGATTATAAATCTGTTTGATTTCTTCGGTATCGTTGCCCTCAGAGGTTTTGACGATGAGAGGGGGCAGGATGGAAAGGCCGGGGCGCACGTCCCGGGAGGCGTCGATCAAGGCAAGCCTTGCGGGGCGGACAGCGGCGCCGTGCACCAGACGCAGCCGCTTGGGCTCCATCCGGCAGGATCGCAATTCGTCGCAGGCCTCCAGAAACCGGGATGCGGGCAGCATGAAAACGAACCGGCCCCGGCCCTTCACCAGATAGGCCGCCGCCCGGATCACGTCCAGAAGGGTGCATTTTCCCTCTGTTCGGGCGGCGGACAGGGCCGGGTTGGGGCTCATCAGCGCGCTGTCCCGGGGGCTGTAAGGGGGATTGCAGATCACCAGATCGTACCCGGCGTGGGGGAGGAAGGCGCGGATTTCCTTCAGGTCCCGGTTGTGAATGGCGATGCGGTGGGAAAGACCGTTCAGGCGCATGGTGCGTTGGGCCCGGTCCGCGGCGTCCTTTTGGATCTCCACCCCGTCGCAGGTGATCTCCTTTTCCCGTCCCCACAGCAAGAGGGGCAGGATGCCCGTGCCGGTGCCCAGATCGCACACCCGGCTCCCGGGCCGGACGACGGCAAAATCGGCAAGCAATACGGCGTCCAGGCCGAAGCGGAAGCTGTCCGGGGATTGGATGATTTTAAGACCGCCCCATTGCAGATCGTCGATCCGCTCGTTCTCCCGAAGCAATTCACTCATACAGCTGATACTCCAGATATTTCGTCATGCAGAAGCCGTGCCTGCCCTCGTACTCCACCTCGCACCAGGTATCGCCCGCGGCGGTGATGAGCAGGAAATCGTATTTGGGCATTTCCAGCAGGATCTGTGCATCGGCAGAGCAGCCGGTGCGCAGGTTCAGCCGATTATCCGTGGGCATGATGCGGCCCAGTACGGGGGTCTGCAGGATGCGCAGGGTGGGGTCCCGCTGAACGGCGGAGGAAGGGGCCGGTGCGGCGGTGGCTGCAGGAGACGATGGAACGGCGTTATTACCGGCAAAGGAGAGGAAGCGGGTCATGGCCCAGCCGGTAAAGCCGCCGTAGGTGACCCGGCACCAAACGGCCCCCCGCTCCGAAACGGCGACGGAAGCGTATTGGGGAATGGTGGTGAGCACCCGGGCGGTATCCCGGGGGTTTTCCCGGAGATTCAAGCTGCCCTGGGCCGTTGTCACTTGGGCACTGATGCCGCCTGCCGCGATGGGCGCCCGGGTGGGGGCGGCGGTGGGCTGGGACACGGGGGCCGATGGCAGCGGAGAGACGGGATTGAAGCTCAAAAACCCGGTCATCACGTACCCGGTGACCCCGGCGTAGGTGACGCGGCACCAGGAAGCGCCCTTTTCATGCACCGTCACAAAATCGTACTG
>CAJOPV010000089.1 GCA_905236495.1 uncultured Christensenellaceae bacterium | reverse complement strand
TGACGTCGGCGTCCAGCATTTCCGCAGAACCCTCGTGCAGATGATAGAGGGTATAGGCCACGCCCTTTTGCCGGGCTCCTTTGGGGATCAGCGCCCCGGCGTCCCCGGGCAGGGGCAGCGTGACAAAGTAATCCCCGTCGCTCTCCACCGCTTCGCCGCCGCTGACGATGGAAAGGTCAAAGGCGGCGTAGCCCACCAAGGATGCGGAGGAAGGAACCGGGGTCTGCTTTTCGGCAGGGGCCGCCTGCACGTTCTGAACGGTCAGGGGGGCCGCCAGGCCACCTTTGGCGCCGACAGCGCTTTTCCCCTGCGGCTGAAGGATATCCCGGCCCTTGGGCTGCACCGCCAGGGGGGCTTTCACAGCCTCGATATACTGCTCCGCCAGGGCGGCGGCCTGGGCGGGATCCAGGGTCTCGTAGGCCGGGGCGGACCCTGCGGGCACGAAGCCCTCCCTTACGTCGATGGTGATTTCATCCTCCGCCATCCGATCCGTCAGCAGGGCGTCGTAAGCGGTAACGCTGACATGGACGGTGTTCTTCCCGTCGGTCAGGTCGGCTTCCCCGTCGCCGGTGAGGATCAGGCTGCTCCCGTCATAGCGCACCGGGGCCTCGTCCTTGTTCTCGGCGTAAAACGCGGTCAGGTCGATGCCCTCCAGGGCGGACTGCTCCGCCCCCTGCAGGGTGATCCGGGTGGTGCCCTGGGCTTCGGGGATCAGCGCCCGGGCCAAATCCAGCCGCACGCAGGCGTTTTCCATGTCATAGCGGATCAGGGAATCCTGGGTCTCCAGGGAAGGATCAAAGGCGGAAAAATCCAAATATAAATCCATCTCCACGGCTTCCTCGGGGGCTTCCGTGGCCTTGGGCTTCATAATCATAATGCCAATGACGGCGCTGCTGCCCCGGGTGGGCTCCTGGGCTGGCACGTCGGAGGGCTTTGCTTCCTGGGGCTCGGGGCTTTCCGCGTCCTCCCCGTTCTGCGCATCCTCCGTCTGAGGCGTTTCCTGAATGATTTCCTCCGTCTGGACAGCAAAAAGGTCCTCCGCCCACGCGCTGTTGGCGGAAAACAGCATCACCAGAACGCATAAAATTGAAACAAAACGCTTCATGCTAACCCACCTTTTCCCGATCCAGCGGGAATTCCGAAAGCTTCATTCGCAAATCATTTTACGGCAAAGAAGGAGCCTATACGTCCTCCGATTGTATTATACCATCGGGGCGGCCCCGGCACAACCGTTTTTTGGGATTTTTCACGCCTTTTCCGAAATATTTCTACAATAATGTCAGCTTTGATTCTTGCATTGTTTTCTCATCACGGCGAAAACAGACCGAAAAGAGACCGAAGTATGTCATTCCTTCGGTCTCTCATAACAATTTTCAGTAGTTTTTCGGGGCGGGCCGTTCGCCCCGGCCCCACTGCTCCGCCGCGTGAAGGCAATCGATCAGCTGCCGGGTGGTAAGCTCCCGCTGCCCGTAGATTTCCTCCCCCACCAGGCCCGCCATGCCATGCCAAAGGCAGGCAAGGGCGGCGGCCTGCAGCGGCGGGTCCTCTCCTGTCAGCAGCGCCGCCAGCATACCCGTCAGGGCGTCGCCGCTGCCGCCTTTCGCCAGAGCAGGGGTGCCTATGGCGTTCAAATCGTATGCGGGGCCCCGGTCGGTACCGGCGCAGATCACGGTCACATCGCTTTTTAATACCGCGGCGCACCCGTATTTTTCCGTAAGGCTCCGGGCGGCGGCGAGGCGATCCCGCAGCACGGCTTCCGTATCGGTTCCGAGCAGCCGGGCCGCTTCGCCGATATGCGGGGTGACAACGGTGTTCTTTCCCAATTGTATGGGATGCTTCACCAGCAGGTTCAGGGCGTCCGCGTCCCAGACGGCGGGCTTTTGCGGGTCGTACAGCTTTCCGATGTTTTCCCAGATCCCCTCGCTCTGCCCCAAGCCGCAGCCCACCGCCAGCACGTCATAGGCCGGCGGAGCTTTCACCGCTTCCGCGATATCCACGCACATGGCGTTGGGGACCAGCGTCTGCAAAATGGGGATGATCTCCCTTTCGCAGGCCACGGTGGTGAGCCCCGCCCCGGCGGTAACGGCGGCCTGGGCAGCCATGGCGGCGGCCCCCGCCATGCCCAGGGACCCGGCGTAAATCAGCACCCGCCCGCAGTTCCCCTTATGGGCATTCACGGGCCGCCGGCTCAGCCGTTTCAGGGCTCCGGGCGTCAGCACTTCGCAGGTTAATTCCAAGCCGTCCGGCAGCAGAAGGCCGCTGCTCCGAGGCATCAGATCCCACAGCCCGATATCCGCAACGACGATTTTTCCCACCGCTTCCCGTTCCTTCGTCAGGTACAGCCCGGGCTTGGGGTGGGACAGGGTGACGGTCACGTCGGCACGGACGAACGCGCCCGGCGTTTCTCCCGTTTTCCCGTCGATGCCGCTGGGGATATCGACGGCGATCACCGGCGGGAAGGGCGGCGAAAAATCAAAATCATGCCGGGGCACAAGCATCATCCGCTCCAGCAGCCCCTCCGGCTTTCCCCGGAATCCAGTGCCCAGCAGCGCATCCACATAGGCGTCATAGTGCCTGCCCGCTCCGCCGCCCCGGAAGGGCAGCCGATCCTCTCCCGGCAGGCCCAGGTTTAAAATGGGGACGTGCATTTCGTTCAGCCATTTCAGGTTGGTTTTCGCGTCCTCCGTTTTGGGCTCCCCGTACAGCCATACGGTGGGCTGCCCGCCCCGCATGAGGAACAGCCGTGCCGCAGCCAGCCCATCCCCGCCGTTGTTCCCCGTGCCGCACAAAAACAGCACGGACTTATCGCCGCAGTCGCCTCCCAGCGCTTTTTCCAGCGCATCCACAACAGCCAGAGCCGCGTGCTCCATGAGCAAAAGAGACGGAACCCCCAAGGCGAAGGCCCTCTCCTCCAGGCGGCGCATATCGCCCGGCGTCAGCACGGTATAGGCATCCTGCATCATGGGCTCCTTTCCGCGGCGCACACCGCCGCCGCCATGCCGCCCTCGTGGGTGATAGACAGGAATAAGGAAGCGATCCCTTTCTCCGCCGCCAGGCTTGCGTATTCCCCCCGCAGGGCATAAAAAGGCGCGCCGCTTTCATCGTGCAGAACGCAGATATCCGAAAGGGCGGCGCTTACGATCCCGGTGCCCAGGGCCTTGCAAAGCGCTTCCTTGGCGGCGAACATGCCCGCCATGGTCTGGGCGGCGGATACTCCTTTATTCAAGATATAGGCCTGTTCTTCCTCAGCGAAATAGCGGCGCAGGAATTTTTCATCCCGCAGCAGCTTTTCCATCCGGGCGACCTGGCACAGGTCCATGCCGATGCCCGCGATCATTGCTTTGCGAAATACAGGGCGTTGGCGATGGCCCGGGCCGTTACCTCCGCCGCCGCGGCGCAGAGCTTGACGAAGTTGACCTCCGCCCCGGTCCGGCCCGTCGCCAGAGAAAAGAGCGTATCCCCATCCATCTGGGTATGCACCGGGCGGATGGTGCGGGCCAGGCCGTCGTGGCTGACGTCCGCCAGGCGGTTGGCCTGCTCCTTCGTCAGCTTGCAGTCCACCGCCACCACGCCGATGGTGGTATTGCTGCCGGGGGCAGGAATGCGAATCTGCTGAGGGGCGGGGGCATGCCCGTAGAGAAGCCCCTCCGCCAGCACCGGGGTGCCGTCCGGCATATGGGCGCAGCCCAGCACCTCCCCCGTTTCGGGGTGATACACGTCCCCCACCGCGTTGACGGCTACGACGGCCCCCACCGTCACCCCTTCGGGCAGGGTGATGGAGGCGGAGCCGACGCCGCTTTCCTGGGGCACCGCGCCGGGCACCAGTTTGCCCACCGTAGCCCCCGTGCCGGCCCCAAATCGGCCCTGACGCAGGCCTTTCTGAGCGTTCATACAGGCGCTGCGGCCCATGGCGGCGTCCGGGCGGATGTGGGGATCCCCCACGTTCAGGTCATACAGCACCGCCGCAGGCACGATGGGCACCCGGGCCACCCCCATATCCATGCCGCAGTCCATCTGCTCCAGATACCGCATCACGCCCCCCGCCGCATCCAGGCCGAAGGCGCTGCCGCCGGATAATACGACGGCGTTCACGTTTTCCACCAGGTTGCCGGGACGAAGCAGATCCGTTTCCCGGGTGCCGGGGGCCGCCCCGCGGACGGAGACACCGCCCAGGGCGCCTTCCTTCCGGCAGAGCACCACGGTCACGCCGGTCCTGCCGCTGTCGCTTTGAGCCTGGCCCACCCGAATGCCGTGGACGCAGGTGATATCGCCGGGATAAAAACTCATAGATCACACCGCCTTGTCAGTCTATCGCCATTGATTAAACCTGGTACAGGCCTACCTTTTTATAGACCTTCCGCAGGGTCTTCTGCGCCAGATAAGCGGCCCGCTCGGCGTTGCGCTTGAGCATAGCGTTCAGGGCGTCCTTATCGGCGATGATTTCATTGTATTTTCCCTGGATGGGGGTCAGCTCCGCAATGACGGCCTCGGTGACGGCCTCCTTCAATTGACCGTAGCCCAGCCCCCGGAGGGAGGATACCGTCTGCTCCATGCTCTCGTTTTTGAGCACGCTTAAAATGGTGAGCAGGTTGCTGACGCCGGGCTTCCGCTCCGGGTCGTAGCGGATCTCGCCGTCGCTGTCGGTGACGGCGCGCTTGAGCTTCCGCCGGATATCCTCCGGCCTGTCCAGCACGGCGATGAAGGTATCCTCCGGGTCGGATTTGCTCATTTTCTTTTCCGGCTCCATAAGGCTCATGATCTTCGCCGTGGCCTTGGGGATATAGGGCTCGGGAACGGTGAACACGTCGCCGTAGATGCCGTTGAACCGCTGGGCGATATCCCGGCAGAGCTCCACGTGCTGCTTCTGATCCACGCCCACGGGCACGAGATCCGTTTGATACAGAAGGATATCGGAGGCCATCAGCACGGGATAATCAAACAGGCCCGCGTTGATATTGTCCGCGTGTTTTTGAGATTTATCCTTAAACTGGGTCATGCGGGATAATTCCCCCATGTAGGTATAGCAGTTCAAGATCCAGGAAAGCTCCGCGTGGGCAGGCACGTGAGACTGGCAATAGATGATATTCTTATCCGGGTCCAGGCCGCAGGCCACGTAAATCGCCGCCAGGGAGGCGGTGCGCTTCCTCAGCTCCGCCGGGTTCTGCCGCACGGTGAGGGTATGCAGGTCCGCCATGCAGTAGAGGCAGTCCGCGTCGTCAAACAGCGTAAAATTCCGCAGCGCCCCGATATAATTGCCCAGCGTGATATTGCCGGAGGGCTGGATGCCCGAAAAAATCACCTTGCGCTTTTCCGTATTTTCCATGCCGATCAATCCCCTTCTTACCGCATTTGTTCCCTGCAATTATAGCACGCAAATTTATCGGTGTAAAGCAAAAAAGGCTCCCCAGGCACAGGAGCCTTCGCGTTAATAAGCGCACCTGATCGCCATTTTCGTGACTTTGCCGTTTATCAGGCCGTAGCTCAGGGTGACCCGGCTGCCGTCGGGGCGGTAATACACGTAATCCAGCCGGTCGGCGGTATCGTCCAGGTGATAGAGCTTGCCAAAGCCCACGTCGCTGTCGAAATACAGGCTGCGGTCGCCGTTCTGATCGTAGGTTTGCCCCATATCCCGGAACTGCTCCGTCACGTCCTTTTCCGCCATGCCGATCTTGGTTTTCCTGGGCCCCGTCATGGAGGAAGCGTCGGTTTCCACCCAATAGAGCACATAGCCCGATTCATTCAGCGTGAACCGCGCCTCCCCCCAGGAATAGGTGATGCGCACGCAGTCCCCGGGCTGGGCGGTATCCTTGATTTCCTCCTCGCTTTGCCCGGTGCCGTATTTGTTGATGAATTGCTCCCGGGTGGTTTTCATAATGGTAAAATCATTGAAGCTGTCGTTTTCCCGGAAAAAATTGCGGAAGGCGATATTGACCTTGTAGGTCCTCTCCAGCACGTTGCTCACCTTGCCGTAGCCGTTCACCGCCACGGCCTTCAGGGTGCACTTCCCGGCAGGCAGGTAGAAGGGATCTCCCGTAAAAATGGGGGAATTGGAGGTAGGCGTCTGCCCATCCACGGTATAGTAAATGGTGATTTCCTTCAGCTTGGGGAAATCCTTGCCCAGCAGCTTTTCATCCTCCGATTCGTTGTGGCGCAGCCAGATGCGCTGCCGCCGTTCATATTCCCCGGGCTGCAGGGAAATGCCGGGGGCCAGGGGGGTGGGCACGGTGATGGAATACTGCACCCGCATTTCATCGCTGATTAGATCCTTGGTGACCGCCACCGCCCGGATGACGTGGGCCCCTTCCCCCAGGTGAATAGGTTCCCGATACAGCGTCCCATCCTCCGGCAATTCGCCTTCGTCCCCCAGCAGGTAATAGATATCATACCCCTCGGCGGAAAGAAGGGCCACGTCCTGCTCCATTTTCCGGGCGCCGGCCTCCTCGCTGGCGGTGGGAGTGGAGGGCAAAAGATCCTCCCGCTGGCGGCGGAAGTAGGAATCCCCCGTTTTCTCATAGGCCACCTTCAAAAAGGCGGACAGCTCCAGCAGCCTGTCCTGCCCCTCCAGCAGGCGGATCATTTCCTGATAAGCCAGGGGATTCGTCTGATCCACTTCCTCGTACATCAGGGTATAGATACGCTCCGCGTCCCCGGCCCGTCCGGCGGCCTCGTAAGCGTCCGCCAGGTCAAAGAGCCGATCGTACAGGTCCTCCCTTTCCGGCTCCTGGGCCCAGGCCTTTTCATAGGTGGCGACGGCCCGGTCCACATACCCCTGGTCCAATTGCTCCTGCCCGTAGGCCCACAAGGCGTCGGCAGTGGTTTCTTGGCCCATGCGGGCCATGATGAGCTGTCCGCCCGGGGTCAGGCGCAGGTACAAAAGCCCGCCGATCACCAGCAGGGTCAGCACCACCGCCGATACGGCAATCACCATGGCCCAGTTCACCATCATTTTTCGTGCGGGATGCCTGCCCCGGCTGTGGGCCCTGTTCATCTGCCGCCCGGTGGTGGGCCGGGGCGGGGTGCCCCGATGGGCGGAGGGACGGCCCGCCCCATCGCTGCGGGAGCGCCGGCGGGTATCCCCGTTCCGCGCCGCTTCCCGTTCCGCGTCCAGGGGCATCAGGCTGGCGGCCCGCTGCGTCT
>CAJOPV010000088.1 GCA_905236495.1 uncultured Christensenellaceae bacterium | reverse complement strand
GGAGGCTCCCGCATCCTCCCTCCTGTCCCTGGATATCCCCCTTTCCCTGCTGTCCGCCCCGGCCCATGCCGCCGCCCGGGAGGAAGCGGCCCTGGCAGCCGCTTTGGCCCGATCCGGCCCCGATTCGCTGCCCGATCTGCCCGCCTCCGCCTTTTCCCGTTCCGCCCCTTCGGAAAACGGGGACGGTTACCTGCCCCTGTCCATCACCGTTCCCCTGGAAGTCGATGGCTACCGCCTGGGCGTCGCCGCCATCGAGGGCATCAATCGGGTGGCCCAGGGCACGGGCAGGGTGGAGCTGAACCTGTAAAGGAGGTTTTCTGTTATGACCTTGAACGGCCTGGCCCTTCCCTCCCCCGCCTCCCTTTCCGTGCGGGTGGCCCCCCGGTCCGGCACCGCCCAATACAACACCTTGGGCCAATTGGTGCAGGACGGTATGCGGGATAAGCGCACCGTGGAAATCACCTGGACCAGGATGGATAGCGCCGCCCTTTCCGCCCTCTCCGCGCTTTTGAACGAAGGCGGCTTTTTCACCCTGATTTATCCCGATCCCCTGTCCGGCAGCCGGGAAATGAGCTGCCGGGCCAAGGAGCATTCCGCCCGGGTGCGCCGCATGCAAAGCGGCGCGCCGCTGTGGGCGGATGTGACGCTGACGCTGGAGGAACGCTGATGATCCGAACGCCGCTTGCTTCCTGCCTGACGCCCAGCCGCCTGACGCATCTTTCCGGGCAGATCACCTATCTGACCGGCGCGGAATTATCCTTCTCCGGCGATCAGGCCATTTCCTTTACTTTGAGCGAAGGCGCCGCCGACGGGCGGCTGCTGGGCGGCGCCTTTTCCGCTTCCTGCGCCCTGACGCTGGATAATCACGACGCCGCCTTTACGCATCACCGTTCCCTGTGGGGCGCATATGTCCGGGTGTATCTCCACGTTGGGGAGGATCGCATGCCCCTTGCCGCCTTCACGGTGAGCAAGGCGGCCCAGCAGGAAAACGACAGCCGCCTGACCCTCTCCGGCAGCGATGCCCTGGGCGGGGCCTTTGAAGGGGCCTTTGAGGATGATCTTGCCTACCCCCAGACCCTGGGCTCCCTGGCCCAGGCGATCGCCGCCCGGGCGGGCTTTTCCCTGACGGCGGATTTTCCCAACGCTTCCTTCTCCATTCCCGACCGTCCCCGCTGGGGGGATATTTCCCTGCGCCAGGCCCTGGCCCACGTTTCCTGCGCCGCCGGGTGTTTCGCTCTGATCGGGCGGGACGGGGCCCTTCGCCTCCGTCCTGTCTGGCAGGGCGATACCGTGTATGCCCTGCCGGCGGAGGCTACGCTGCGCCGGGAATACGGCGATCAGGTCTTCGGTCCCCTGACCGGGCTTGCCGTTTCCTGCACGGGGGCGCCCAAGGACGCGCAGCCCCTCACCGTTACCGCCGATCAGGCTCCCCTTGCAGAAAGCAGCAGCCTGTCTGTTTCGGAAAATCCGCTGTTCCCCTACGAGGGAGCCCATACCCAGGCCCTGGCGGAGGCGCTGCTTTCCACCCTTCGGGGCATGACCGCCGTGAAAGCCCGCCTCACCTGGCGGGGAGACCCTTCCCTCTCCCTGGGAGATCGGGTGCGCATCACCGATTCCCAGGGGGATGATACCGCCGCCGTCGTCACCGCCCAGACCCTCACCTTTTTTCAGGGCTTTTCCATGCAGACCGATTGCCTGCTGCCCACCCGTCAGGCCGCTGCGGGCCGCATCTTTACCGCCGGAGGCGCGCTGAACGCCGCCAAGCTTCAGGGCAGCGTGGACGGCGTCCTCATCCGGGATGGCACCATCGCCGCCCGGGCCCTGGTGGCAGGCAGCGTAACGGCGGCCCAGCTTGCCGCCGGCTCCGTCACCGCCGATAAGATCGCCGCCGGGGCCGTTACCGCCGATAAGATCAGCGCCGGTTCCGTCACCGCCGATAAGATCAGCGCCGGCTCCGTCACCGCGGACAAGGTGGCGGCCCACGCCGTCACCGCCGATAAGCTGGCAGCCGGAGCCGTGACGGCGGGCGCCATTGCCGCGGGAGCCGTTACCGCCGCGAAGATCGCCGCCGGGTCGGTTACAGCGGAAAAGATCGCCTCCCATACCATATCGGCTGGGCTGCTGGAGGCTAACCTCATCACCGCCGATTCGGGCCTCATCGATACCGGGGCCATCGGCACCGCCCAGATCGCCGACGGCAGCATCACCGACGCCAAGATCGTGGGCCTCACCGCCAATAAGATCACGGCGGGGGCCATTGACGCCCGCACCGTCGCCATCAACAACCTGGTGGCGGATAACATCACCACCGGCACCCTCAACGGCAGGGTGATCCCCGTGCTGGGGACGGATAAGTTAGCGGACGGGGCCGTCACCGGCGATAAGGTAGCGCAAAACGCCGTCACCGCCGATAAGATCGTGGCGGAGGCCGTCACGTCGGCGAAGATCGCCTCCGCCGCCGTCACCGCCAATAAGATCGCCGCCAACGCCGTCACCGCCGCCAAGATCGACGTGGCGGATCTCTTCGCCGCCCAGGCCACCGTCAACGCCCTGAACGCCATGGATATCACGGGCAACACCTACCTGCAGCTGCTGGTGAACGGCAAAAGCCGCAATTATTCCCAATGGACGGACCCGGCCCTGGACAGCGGCAATACCGTCCGGGACGGGGACGTATGGGAGCAGGGCATCCCCTACGTCACCTGGCAGAAGCTGGGCCAGATCACCTGGGCCCAGGCCGCCCGATATCCCTGGTGGGCCTTTTCCGGCTCCCGGCTGCATATCCGTCGCGGCGGCGCCTGGGTGATCGTCACCGATCCCAAGGAGCTGCAGGAGCAAAGGTATCTCCTCTCTCAATACCGCTCCCGGGTGCTGGTGACGGATGAAAAGATCGATATGCAGGCCCGCCAGATCGAGATGCAGGCCCAGCAGATCGCCCTGCAGGCCCGCTCCCTTTCGGAAAACGGGGTGGGCAAGGTGCGGAACGCCTCCGTCCTCATCGACCCGGACGGCATCGATATGACCGGCGGGCGCATCCGCATGCAGGCGGGCACCGAATTCAAGGTGGAATCCGGGGGGAGCTTCGTGGTGAACGCCCAGGACGGCAGCAACAGCAGTATCCGCCTGGGAAACGGCAACATGAACGTCACCGAAGCCGGAGACCTGAGCTGCGTTTCGGGCCAGTTCGGCTCCCTCCGGGTAGGGGGCAGCCCCGTGATGCGCTGCGCCGGCAGCGTGACGGATTTCCTGGTGGTGCTCTCCGCTGCCGAGCCCTCGGGCCACGGCATCCTGTGGATCAGGCCGGGAGCGTTGCAGTCCGTGGGCTATACCTGCGATACCAATATCCAGTATTGGTCCCTGACCTCCACCCATAATCTGCTTATGAAAGCCAACAGCGGCGATACCCTCGGGGCCGGGGATACCTTCCATTACAGGTTCACGCTGCCCCTCAGGGAGATCGACCACCGAAAAACGGGCCTCACCGCCCAGGTGACCCTTTCCAAGAGCGGGAATACCGTGCTGCTGGGCCCCATTTCCTTTGAGATAAGGCAATGGCAGCTGCTGACACTGACCTTTGAGGGCGACAGCGCCGTCAACCTGTTTTCGGACGCCGGGGACATTACCGCCGCCGTGCAGATTGCCAACGCCGATTCCGGCGGCACGCTGACCCTGAACCCCGCCCAATACTGCACCCTGGAGGGCACAGCCCACATCAATGCCCAATCCGCCCAGGCCCAGCCCTGCACGATGACCTGGATACCCTGACCCCACGAAAGGAGAGAAACCCCATGGCAACGGAAACCACCTACCTGCACCTTATCAAGCCCACCGCCGAGGAAAACCCCAGCGTCGCCGATTACAACGGCAACAGCGAAAAGGTGGATGCGGGCTACGGACTGCTGAAAAACAACCTGCTGACCACCTATTCCCAGCTTCGCACCATGTTTCAAAATCAGGGGAACGCCTCCGCCGTGGCGATCCTGGATCAGGCCATCCTGGATCTGAGCACGGCGGGCTAAGGAGGCAGCATGAGCTACAATCGGCAGAATTTTCAAACGGGGGCCATCCTCTACGCCTCCCAGCTCAACGCCATGGACGCCCAGATCCAGGAAAGCCAGGCGGCCTGCGATCGCCTGGCGGGGGAGGTGGAGCGTCTGGACAGCGAAAAGCTCAGCGGGAGGAGCACCTTTATTTCCGACGGCGTCACCCTGACGCTGAATAAGTATATGAACACCACCACCTTAGCGGAAAATGCCGGGGGCTCCGGCAGCTCCTGCGGGTATGTGGATTTCACCTTCACCGGGGCCGCCCCCAGCACGGTGATATTCACGGGCCGCTGCGGGGATTCGCTGAATTACCGGGCCCTGGCCTTTTACGACAGCGAAAACAACCTGCTGGGGGCTGTGGGCGAAAGAACCGCCACCGCCTATACGAATCAGCAGGTATCCGTGCCCCCGGGGGCCCGGCGGGTGATCGTGAACAACATTTTCGGCGGGGTGGGCAACCTGGCCTTCAGCTATGAGAGCAACGAATTCCAGCTCGCCATCTCCAAGGCCGCCGTCGCCGTCACCAGCCCCTGGAACGGAAAAAAGATCGTTCTGCTGGGCACGTCGGTGGGCTTCGGGCAGTACGCGGCAAAGAGCTACTTCGACGTGGCGGCGGAGCTGCTGGGGTTTGAAAAAGTCAATACCTCCGTTCCCGGCATGTGCATCCACACCCAGAACGGCGGCTTGCCCACGGATCGGTCCTACGCCTCCTCCCTGAGTCTTTCGGAATACGCGGCATTAGGGGCCTCCGTCCCCTCCTCCCCCTCCGACAGCCATTACTTCTGCGCCTGGGACCGCATCTTCACCTCCCAAACCGCCGACGCGGATTATTACCTCTTCGCCGTCACCCCCAACAACATCAATTGGGATCTGACCGACTGGAACGCCTTTGATAAGACAAACTGGCGCTATACCGACGGCTCTTCCTTTTCCGCCCATCGGGATACCTTCCTGGGCGCGCTGCTGTTCCTCATGGATAAGCTGTATGCCCTGAACCCCAACGCCCGGATGGCCCTGGTGATCGATTGCTCCTTCAACCGTGCCGACGGCCTTGCCGCCTTTGAAAGGCTGAAAAGTCAATGGCTGATCCCGGTGATCGACCTGTGGGCCGGGATCAACTATACCCCGCCCTATCATCTCAAGACCTGGGCCGCCGCCGATAACCCCCACCCCTCCACCCTGGCCCACCAATGCATGGGAAGGATGCTGGCGGGGGAGCTGCTGCGGCTGGCGTAGGGAGGGAACCGTATGATCGCGCTGAACGATTTCTTGCGCTGCGTGCAGGAAAACGCATCCCGCATCCGCGGCTACGCCCTGGGAGGCGACGGCGAAAACGGGGAAAGCGACTGCATCGGGCTGATCATCGGAGCCCTGGGGCTGGCGGGCTGCGCCTGGCCCGGGGTCCACGGCACCAACTGGGCCGCCCGGAACGCGGTCCGGGGCCTGGATGCCGTGTCCTCCGTTTCCCAGCTGGCCCTGGGAAACGTCGTTTTCAAGGCCCGGGCCCCGGGGGATGCGGGCTATGACCTGCCGTCCCTCTACCGTACGGACCCGGATCGGAACGATTATTACCACGTGGGGGTAGTGACCTCTCTGTCTCCCTTGTCCATCACCCATTGCACCAGCGTGCCCGGCGGCATTCAGACGGATTCCGCCCTGGGCGCATGGCGCTTTGCCGGGAAGCTGGATATGGTGGGCTCCCCCGTTCTCTATGAGGCCGCCGTCACCGCCGCCAACGGAAAGCCCGTCAATCTGCGCCGGGGCCCCGACGTGAAAACGCCCGCCCTGCTCCGGGCCGAGACAGGCCAAAAGGTGCAGGTGCTGGAAGAAACCGGCCCTGAATGGGCCTTCGTCAGTGTCCATGGGCAAACGGGGTATATGATGCGGTGCTTCCTCTCCCGGCAGGAGCAGGAAGGCGGCGTACTTTTGAGCCGGAGGGATCATGCCCAGCTGCTCTCCCTGTGGCGGCAGATGGGCGAAATACTGGAAAAAACGGAGGAACGCAAACAGTGAAACAACGCATTTGGGAGGCCCTGGCGGCGGCGGGCGGCTTCATCGCCTCGTTCTTTACCGGCCTTCCCCCCATCGTGTGGGTGCTGGTGACCGTGATGGGGCTGGATTATCTTACCGGCGTGCTCTGCGGCCTGCGGGGCAAAAGCCCCAAAACGGCAAACGGCGGCGTCAGCAGCCAGACGGCTTTTAACGGGCTCCTTAAAAAGGCCATCATCGTCATCGTGGTGATCTTATCCTACGTGCTGGATTTTCTGGTGTCCTCAGGCGCCGGGGTGCAGTTTTCCGCCGTCAGCGGCGCCACCTGCCTGTGGTTCATCGCCTCGGAGGGCATCAGCATCCTGGAAAACGCCGCCGCCCTGGGGGTCAAGATCCCCCAGGTGCTGCTTCAGGCCCTGGAAATCGTCAAAAGCAAAGGCGGGGAAAACAAGCCCCCGGAAGCGTAACCGCCCATCTGACCGGGACGCAAATCGCGCCCCGGTCTTTTTCATTTCATCAATTTGTAACACAAAAACCGTTCCGTTATTATATAATGAATGTAACCACACAGCCTCAGCGCTTAAGGAAAGGATGATCCGCCGCCATGACCTATCAGGAATTGAACCGGCAGTACGAAGCCCTCATCGCCCGGAAAAACGCGGTGAAGCAGACCCGTTATAACGGCGTTTACGAACGGTGGGCCTACCCCGTTCTGACCCGGGAGCACGTGCCGCCCTTCTGGGTCTTCGATCCCGACCCCGCCCGGAACCCCCATATGATGCAGCGTCTGGGGGTCAACGCGGTGTTCAACAGCGGGGCTATCCTGCTGGACGGAAAATTCACCCTGGTGGCCCGGGTGGAGGGGGCCGACCGCAAGAGCTTTTTCGCCGTGGCCCAGTCCGATTCCGGGGTGGATGGCTTCCGCTTCTGGGATGAGCCGGTGGTGCTGCCCGATACCTGCCCCGAGGAAACCAACGTGTATGACATGCGTTTGACCCGGCATGAGGACGGCTGGATCTACGGCGTTTTCTGCTCGGAGAGCAAGGATCTGTCCGCTTCCAATCTCGGGGCCGCCACCGCCGCTGCCGGCATCGTGCGCACCAGGGACCTTAAAACCTGGGAGCGGCTCCCCAATCTTGTCACCCTCCGTTCTCCCCAGCAGCGCAACGTGTGCCTGCATCCCGAGTTTGTGGACGGCAAGTATGCCTTCTATACCAGGCCCATGGATGATTTCATTGAAACGGGCTCCGGCGGCGGCATCGGCTTTGGCCTGTGCCGGGATATCACCCACCCCGTCATCGACGAAGAAAAAATGACCTCCGTCCGCAAGTATCACACCATCACCGAAAGCAAAAACGGCGCCGGGGCGGTGCCCATCAAAACGGATCGGGGCTGGATCCATATTGCCCACGGCGTCAGGAACACGGCGGCGGGGCTTCGCTATGTGATCTATGCCTTCGCCACCGCCCTGGAGGATCCTTCCCGGGTCATAGCCGAGCCCGGGGGGTACCTGATCGCCCCCATGGGGCAGGAGCGGCTGGGGGACGTGAGCAACGTGGTCTTTACCAACGGGGCCGTCGCCGCCCCGGATGGCAGGGTGTATATCTATTACGCCTCCAGCGATACCCGCCTCCACGTAGCCACCACCGATCTGGACCGCCTCACCGATTACGTGTTCCATACCCCCGCCGACCCGGGCCGCAGCGCGGACTGCGTTCGGCAGCGGGTGGATTTCATCCGCAGGAACCTGAGCTATCTTCAGAAAACCAAGGAGGAAAACGAATGAACATTCAGGCAAGCTATGACCGCTGGCTGCAAAAGGCCGATCCCTCCCTCCGGGAAGCCCTCCGAGCGATGGATGAAGCGCAGAAGGAGGACGCCTTCTACCGGGATCTGGCTTTCGGAACCGGGCGCCTTCGGGGCGTCATCGGCCCGGGCACCAACCGCATGAACGTCCACACCGTAGGCAGGGCCTCCCAGGGCCTGGCGGACTACGTGATCCGCCGCTTCCCGGAGGGCAAGCGTTCCATTGCCGTCAGCTATGACAGCCGCATCCTCTCCGACGCATTCGCCCGGACCGCTGCCGGCATCTTTGCCAGGAACGGCATCAAGGCCTATATTTACCCCCGGCTCATGCCCACCCCCTGCCTCTCCTACGCCGTGCGCGCCTTATCCTGTGCCGCCGGCATCATGGTGACCGCCTCCCATAACCCCGCCAAATACAACGGCTACAAGGTCTATGGCCCCGACGGCTGCCAGATCACCACCCAGGCGGCGGACGAGATCCTGCGGGAAATTCAGAAGCTGGACGTGTTCGACGGCGTGAAGGCCATGGATTTTGAGGAAGGGCTCCGTACGGGCCTCATTTCCTATATTCCCGATTCCATCTATACCGATTTTGTGGAGGAAGTGAAAAAGCAGTCGCTGCTGGGGGATGAAGCGGTGGATAAAAACGTCGCCATCGTGTATAGCCCCTTGAACGGCACCGGGCTGCATCCCGTGCTGCGCACCCTCCGGGAAAGCGGCTACGCCAACGTCGCCGTGGTGAAGGAGCAGGAGCAGCCCGACGGTCATTTCCCCACCTGCCCCTACCCCAATCCGGAAATTCGGGAAGCCATGGCGCTGGGCCTCGCCTACGCGGAACGCCTGAACGCCGATCTGCTCCTGGCGACGGACCCGGACTGCGACCGCTGCGGCATCGCGGTCAGGAACGCCCAAGGCGGATATCAGCTGCTCACCGGCAACGAAACGGGCATGCTGCTGTTGGATTACATATGCAGCCGCCGCCTGGCCCTGCATCGCATGCCCGCCGATCCCGTGCTGGTAAAAACCATCGTCACCACCGATATGGGCGAAAAGATCGCCGCCCACTACGGCGTTCAGACGGTGAACGTGCTGACGGGCTTTAAGTTCATCGGCGAAACCATTGGGCGGCTGGAGGCCCAGGGCCGGGCGGACCGCTACATTTTCGGCTTTGAGGAAAGCTACGGCTACCTGTCCGGCACCTACGTGCGGGATAAGGACGCCGTCAACGCCGCCTTCCTGATCTGCGAAATGTTCGCCTATTACAAGGCCCGGGGCGTGAGCCTGCTTGAGAAGCTGGATGAGCTGTACCGCGCCTACGGCTACTGCCTCAACACCCTGCACAGCTACGAATTCGAGGGCGCGGCGGGCTTTGAAAAGATGCAGGGCATCATGGCCTCCTTCCGGCAGGGCATAAGGGAAATCGGCGGCAGGAAGGTGGAAAAGCTTCTGGATTACGGCCCCGGCCTGGATGGCCTGCCCCCCTCCGACGTGCTGAAATTCTATCTGTCCGGGGGCGCCTCCGCGGTGGTGCGGCCCAGCGGCACGGAGCCCAAGCTGAAAATCTATCTGTCTATCTCCGCCCCGGATCGGGGTACCGCCGAGGCGGAAGAAAAGGCCCTCGCCGCCGCCCTGCAAAACTGCCTCAATTAAACTGTCTCTCTTTCCCCTTGCATTTTCTTCCGATCCCCGTTATAATACCTGCGTCTTCATCAACGAAAGAAAGGATGACACCCCCATGAGCAAGTATCAGATGATCGCCCCCAAGCTGCCCAACGTCCCATGGCAGGATAAGCCTCAAGGCCACATCAATTCTCCCCTGTGGCGCTACAACGATAACCCCATCATCGGGCGCAATCCCCTGGAGGGCGTGGCCCGCATCTTCAATTCCGCCGTCATGCCCTACGGCGACAGGTTCGTGGGCGTGTTCCGGGGGGAGCAGACCAACGGCGTGCCTTATATCTACCTGGGCTGGAGCAAAGACGCCATCCATTGGGATTTTGAAAAGAACAAGATCCCCTTCGTGGATGAGGAGGGCAAGCCCTTCATGCCCATTTACGCCTACGATCCCAGGCTGGTCAAGGTGGAGGATACCTACTACATCATCTGGTGCCAGGATTTTTACGGCGCCGCCATCGGCGTTGCCAAAACCCGGGATTTCAAGACCTTCGTCCGCATCGAAAACCCCTTCCTGCCCTTCAACCGCAACGCCGTCCTCTTTCCCCGGAAGGTGCACGGCAATTTTATGATGATGAGCCGCCCCTCCGATTCGGGCCACACCCCCTTCGGCGATATCTTCATCAGCGAAAGCCCGGATATGGTGTTCTGGGGCAAGCATCGCCACGTGATGAGCCGGGGCAATAACTGGTGGGAGGGCCTGAAGATCGGCGGCGGCGCGGCCCCCATCGAAACCAGCGAAGGGTGGCTTCTGTTCTATCACGGCGTCACCAACACCTGCAACGGCTACGTTTACTCCATCGGCGGGGCCATCCTGGATATCGATAATCCCTCCATCGTCAAGTACCGCTGCCAGAATTACCTGCTGACCCCCGAGGAATGGTTTGAGGAGCGGGGCTTCGTTCCCAACGTCACCTTCCCCTGCGCCACCCTCCACGATCCCGATACCGGCAAAATCGCCGTCTATTACGGCGCTTCCGACAGCTATGTGGGCCTGGCCTTCGGCTATCTGGACGAGATCATCGATTACATCAAGGATAACAGCAAGGTCACTTCCGACGATACCGAGATCGGCCGCCGGTAAATCCCCAAAAAACGCACACCGGGGCAGCGGATTCCGCTGTCCCGGTTTTTCTTTGAAATGCGTCTGAAAGAGGGGTTGCCCAGGCCGGCCTTACGCCCCTGCCCTGTCCTCCGCCCGATAAATCAGCACCGTCACGCAGCCGTTCTGATCCGCGGCCTACAGGCGGACGGGGTAAGGCAGGGTATTGACGAAGGTAAAATCCTGGTGATTGCCCACGGCGGCGTCAAAAAACTGGGGGATGTAATCCACCCCGGACATTTGATGCACCGTCCATTTATCGATGCGCAGGGGCACGCCCAGCAGCGCGTTGCACAGCGTCGTCGTCACCTGGCACACCCCGCCGCCGTAGCCCCGGCCCGATTTGCTCACGTTCACCGCCAGCTGATAGCCCCCGTCCCGGTAATACCGGCCCGCCAGGGCGTTGAAGGAAAAGGTCTCCCCCGGCGCGGTGACCGAGCCGTTGATCCGCTGGCTGCACAGATCGATATTGAAGGCCCGCTCCTTCGTCAGCGGGCGGCCCAGGGTGCCGTCGTAATAGGTGGTGAAGCCGCCGATCAGGTCCCCCGGCTCCGCTTCGTCCCAGGGAATGAAGGCCGTGAACGCGCCGCTGTCCATCTGAAGCCGCCCCTGACCCCGCCATACCGGCATTTCGTAAGCCCCGTTTTCCGCTTCGGTTACGCACAGCACCGCGCCGCTTGGGGCGGTGATGTCCTTCATTTTCCCGCCGGATACCGTTACGTCCTGATGAAGGGTCAGTATGCCGTCCATGATCCGGGCCCCGGGCACCGGGTAAGCAAAGGGATCCAGGGAACGGTAGCAGCCCAGGCACCGGGTCAGCACCCAGCCCTTGGCCTCCCCGCAGCTCACCAAGCTCCATTCGTCTCCCAGCTCATAGACCCTGACTTCCATCCACTTATCCAGCGCCAGCAGGCGGTATTCGCCGCCCGGCTCCCGGCGGATGGTGCATTCCTTCGCCGCCACCGCCGTATAAATGGGGGTATCGCTTTCCGCGAAGGCGGCGCCTGCCGCCAAAAGAAGCAGCGAAAGAAAAATGCCGATCAGTCTTTTCATCTGCTCATTCCTCGGGGCGCAGCACCGTGCCCATATCGTCCCCGTCCAGCACCCGAAGGATGCTTTCCGGCTGGAACAGGCCGAACACCCGCACCACGGGCACCTTGTTTTCCGCGCACAGGGCGAAGGCCGCCGCGTCCATGACCTTGAGGCGCATTTCCTGGGCCTTTTCATAGGTGATTTCCCGGATCAGCGTGGCGTCGGGGTTCTTCTTGGGATCGTCGGTATAAACGCCGTCGATGTTCTTGGCGAGCAGGATAGCGTCCGCCCCTACCTCCACAGCCCTGAGCACCACGGCGGTATCGGTGGAGAAGAAGGGGTTGCCGCTGCCGGCGGCAAAGAGGGTGACGCAGCCTTTTTTCATGTATTTCCGCGCTTTTTCGGCGTTGAATACCTGGCATACCCGGGGCATTTCGATGGCGCTCATCACCACCGCCCGGCCTCCCATCCGCTGCACGGCGTCCCGCATCGCCAGGCAATTGATCACCGTGCCCAGCATGCCCATCTGATCCGCCGTCACCCGGTCCATGTCCCCGCCGCTGCGGCCCCGCCAGATGTTCCCCGCTCCGATCACCACGCCCAGCTCCACGCCTTTTTCCGTAATTTCGCAAAGCACCTTCGCCACGTGATCGATGATCCCGTGATCGAATAATCGCCCGTTTTCTCCCAGCATTTCGCCGCTGAGCTTCAGCAATACCCGCTTGTACGCCATGTTCTTTCCCTCCCGTATCATAAAAAACGGGCGGCACACAGCCGCCCATTTTCAGGTGATTACTTTTTCGTCATTTCGGCGATTTCTTCCGCCAGGTTGCTTTCCTTCTTTTCGATGCCCTCGCCGCACTCATAGCGGGTGAACCGACGAATGGAAATCTTTTCGCCGGAGGCCAGGGTGGCTTCCTGCACGCGGGTGGCGATGGTGATATCGGGGTTCTTGACGAAGGGCTGCTCCATCAGGCAGTTTTCATCGTAATACTTCTTGATGCGGCCTTCCACCATGCGGTCCACGATCTTTTCGGGCTTGCCTTCGTTCAGGGCCTGGGCGCG